>JAYSVZ010000802.1:0-8955 GCA_043718305.1 Planctomycetota bacterium
CGGCTGCGCGAGATCGAAGTTCGCTTGCACCGCTTCGACCTGCGACACGAGGTGATGCTCCTCGTTCGTCATGGCGATCACATCGCAGGCCACGATCAGCCCGCTGCGCACATCGACCGTGGCCAGCGGCGTATAGTTCGGGGCGAATCCGCCGTCCTTGTTCGGCGTGACGCGAGCCTGCGGATCGGTCAGCGGGATGTGCGTCGGCACCGTTTCGCCCGCCGCTTTCACCCGCTCGACCTCGGCCAGCGCCGCATCGATATCGCTCATCTGCCGCTTCATTCGGGCCAGCTGTTTGGCGATCGTGGCCGCATCGAGCGTGTTCCCGTTCGCCTGCCCCACGAGCCGCTCTTCGCCCTCATCAGCGGCGTCTTGAGCCGCAGCTTTGGCCTGCAACTCGGCGAACTTCGCAGCCAGCGCGGCCCGCGCCTCGGCCAGGTCCGCGACCTTCCGCGTCCCGCTGCGCCGACTATTCGCCTTCACCTGCGTCCCATCAAACGCCAGCTGCGTGAGCGTCACATGCCCCAACTCACGAGCCACCAAACCGATCTGCACAAACAGGTTCTTCAGCGCCTCGGGATGCCGCTTTCGAAACGTACTGAGCGTCGTATGATCGATCACCCGCCCCTCCACCAACCACCGAAAATCGAGCCGCACCAAGAGCGCCTCTTCCAGCGCCCGACTCGACCGAATCCGCGTCAACAACCCATACAACAAAACACTCGCCAACACCCGAGGATGTATCGGCGGCTGACCCCGCGTGAGGTCATACCCCGCTTCCCACGCCGACCAATCGATCCGCGACAAAATCTCATCCAAGAATCGCACCGGATGATCCGCCGCCAAAACCTCATCCAGCCGCTCCGCAAACAACACCATCTGCCCCCGCACCTGCGGTGCCTGCGCCCAATACTCCATCACCCACCCCTCCCTGTGCCGCCAGCCTCCCTAGACGGGCAGAATGGTAATCGAGAGGAGAATTAAAACAACAGGCCGTCACGTCCGCCCGCTCGCTATCGATCTGCAATCGCTCCGCTTCGAAGACTTCGCGTCGCGGCTAAACGGGCGGGGTGTCTTCGAGAGGAGTCTCGGGAGCAATTGTGGGCGGGGTGGTCGTCTCATCGGGGACTTCCGCTGGAATGCCGCAACAAGTGGACACGGAGGAGGCGCCCGCCTTTCAATTCCTTTTGTGCCTGCGTCACCCAGACATCTCAAGGCGATGTCCGGGACACCCGAGCTGGTGTTTCCGTCGGAAACGGCCACCCCGACGGTTGCTCAAATCCAAGGCAGGCTTCCGCTGATCGCCAACCCTGGGCTACGGGGCGGTGTCATGGTTTCGTCTGCAGGGGAAATCTCAATCTTGTCCGATCATCAATCGATAAACTGAAACTCCGTCGAAGCAAACATGGCATGGATGGCCCTTGACCAGGCCGCTTTGGTGGCAGCCTCGTCCGCGTTCGCGGGGCGTTCCTGATCGAGGTAGGAACGAATTCGTGAACGCTCGGTCTCACCCGCAGTGCGGCCCCAGAGATGGGTCGCAGCCCAATCGACTCGCTGGTCATCCGAGGGGCTGGCTTCACGCCACATCATTTCGGTAGTCGCGGCAGCGGCATTGGCGACAAACGGGTTGTTGAGAAGCATCAAGGCTTGGGCTGGGACCGTGGTTGTCTCGCGACGTCCGACGACGAAGTCGGGATCGGCGAAGTCGAAGACGGTCAGCAGTGGTGAGACTTCGTTGCGGATCACCGGCAGGTAGAGCGTGCGGACCCTCGGCTCTTTCAGCGTATGCGTCTCGGCATCGGGCTTGTTGTCATTGATGAGCTGGCCCAGTCCCGTGACTGGTGAGCCGCCATCGCTTGGTTCGAGTTGCCCGCTGATGGCCAACAAGGAGTCCCGCATCTGTTCCGCCGACAGCCGCTTCCGATGGGCCCGCCACAGCAGTCGGTTCTCAGGGTCACGGTCGAAGACATCGGGCCGATCGCGCGAGTCTTGCGAGTAGACACGGCTTAGAACGATTTCGCGGACGAGCCATTTCGTCGACCAGCCGTGCTCCACGAACTCGACGGTCAAGCGATCAAGCAGTTCGGGGTGCGTCGGGCGTTCGCCGAGTTCACCGAAGTTGTCGACCGACCGGACCAGTCCCTCGCCGATCAGCTTCTGCCACACGCGGTTCACGAAGACCCGCGCGGTCAAAGGGTGCCGTGTATCGGTCAGCCACTCGGCAAGTTCCAGCCGACCGCTCAGGTTCTTGGGCAACAGCGGCTGGTCAACATACAGAGCGACTTGCAGGAACCCGCGGGGCACCATCGGGCCGAGTTGGCGTGGCTCGCCCCGGACGCGGACCTGGCAGTCTTCGATCTGCGGTGCTTCGCGGATCGCCATAGCGACCGGAGCGGGCGGGGGGGCGGTCTTGGTGTAAGCTTTGAGCTGTTCTTCGATCTCATTGACTGTCTTCTCGTGAGCCTTCACGATCTCGGCGGAGGATGGTTTCGCATGGGCCAAAGCGATCGCGACCGGCGGTGGTGGCGGGAATGCGGAGGGCGGGTGGATCGCCACAAAGGCGACCGCATCGGCGATCACATGGCCATTTGTCGTGGCGGTCCCCAACTCGACGAAGCCCTGGTCACCGGCCTCAAACCGGAACTGACCGAGCGGCTGATACTGGCCATCGATGGCGGGCGTTTTTCGTTGATTCAAGATGACAGTCGCGGTCCCGTCAGCATGTTGAATCGTGACCGGAACGTTATCAGCCCGGCCATTACCGGCGTTGTAAGCGACGCGAATCTCGTATTGACCGGGAGTCGCCAGCTTCGGAGTGAAGCGAACGGATTTGGCCCCCTTCTCCCCGTTGTCATCGTGGATGTACCCCTCGCCGATAAACGGTTTCGAATAGACGGAGGGCTTCCATGAACCGACCTTGGTCGCTTGCCCATCGTCGACGATGAGTTGCGATGAGATGTGATCGGGTTGTGGGTGGGGGTTGGCTAGCTTGGCCTGTTCAAGGGCTTTCTTGGCGGACTTGAGTTTCTCTTCGATCTCCTTCTTGGCCGCCTCATAAGTCTTCAGGGCAGCGGCATGTTCCGGCTCGATCGGCAGTGGTCGTCGCACGAAATCGGAGACGTACTTCTGAATCTCTCCATCCATGCATTCGGTGCTATGGAAGATCCCGGCCAGCGCGTAATAGTCGGTCGTGGGGATCGGATCGAACTTGTGATCGTGGCACCGGGCACATCCAAGCGTCATCCCGAGCAAGGCTTTGCCAACGGTGTCGACCTGTTCATCGACGACATCGAGCTTGAGCTTCACCTTGTCCCGCTCACTGAGCATCTTCGGCCCGACGACGAGAAACCCGGTGGCGATTAATTGGCGATCCGCTTGGTCCGGCGTCGCGGATGCCATCAAATCCCCGGCGATCTGCTCGCGGAGGAAGCGGTCGATCGGCATGTCGGCCTCGAAGGCGTCGATCACATAATTGCGATACCGCCAGGCATCATGGAACGTGGCGTTGAAGTCGCCGCCATTCGAGTCGGCGTAGCGGGCCACATCAAGCCAGTGCCGCGCCCACTGTTCGGCGTACGCCCGCGAGGACAGCAACTGATCGATGCGATGCGTCAACGCCTGCGGATCGGGATCGGACAAGAAGCTGAGGAGGTCCGCCTCTGTCGGTGGGAGACCGGTCAGGTCATACGTCACCCGGCGGAGAAGCTGCGCCTTGTCGATCTCTTTCGAAGGCGTAATCCCCGCAGCTTCCAGCTTGGCCAGTACGAACTGGTCCACGAGCGTCACTGGCCAAGCGATGTCTTGGATCGCGGGAGCCGGGGCCTTGACCGGAGACTGAAAGGCCCAGAACTTCTTGCCCGTTTCGATGTTGATCGCGGGGTGAGCGTTCGGCTGAGCGGCCTCGCCCGTTCGCGGGTCTGGAGCCCCCAACTCGACCCACTTTCGGAAGTCGCGGAGGATCTCATCGGGCAGCTTCCCCTCGGGCGGCATCTCCAGACCATCGTAGGCCAGAGCTTCGATCAACAAACTTTCGTCCGGCTTCCCCGCAACAAGAATCGCCCCAGAGTCCCCCCCTTTTTTCACCGAGGCGGCATTCTCTAGCGACAAACTCCCCTTCAACTCACCTGCTTGAGCCGAGTGGCACTCATAACAATGCTTCACCAGCACCGGACGAATGCGGCTCTCAAAGAACGCCACCCCATCCTCGTCAGCCGCAATCGGCGAGGTGCAGAGAAGCATCACCAGACACAGGAGTCTCCCGCGTTTCACAGTTCAACGCTCCGATCAATCCCATCAAGCCACAGACATTCCTTCGAATCGCCGACTCCTTGTTTCTTCATCGTAATTGGATCGAGGGCGGCTGCCTATAGAAAACCGACTGTTGCTCATGATCGTTGCTCATGATTGCTTTTCTCAAACTTTCTGGTGCAGACACCTCGGGAATGACACAAAGGACCGGTGTGCGATGAACCGCATTCGTTACGATTAGCCCTATGGACGCTCCCGCTGACACGCCGCCACTCCCCGATGATTCCCACCTCGACGAGGTCGATGCCCCGGCCCTTTCCGCCAGCGAGCCGGTCTCGCTCACGGTCGACGCCCGCGCCCATGGATGGCGGGTCGACCACTATCTCGCCCGGCTCTTTCCGAACTACAGCCGAGAACTCTTCAAGCGGGCCTTGGAGCAGTCGGCGGTGCAGGTCAATGGCCTGGCTGTGAAGGCTTCGCGGCGGCTGCGCGTCAACGACATTGTGGCGGTCCGGCTCCCGGAGCTGCCAGACAATACGTTACAGCCGGAAGACCTGCCGATTCAGATCGTCTACGAGGATGACTCGCTGGCGGTGATCAACAAGCCGTTCGACATGGTCACCCATCCGGGCAAGGGGAACTTCAAGGGAACCCTCGCCGCAGCTGTGCAGTTCCACTTTGACAAACTCAGTTCGGTCGCGGGGCAGCTTCGCCCGGGGATCGTGCATCGCCTTGATCGGGATACGACGGGCGTGATCGTCATCGCCAAGGACAACAACGTTCATCACCGGCTCAGCTTGCAGTTCGAACAACGGGTGGTGAAGAAGGAGTACCGGGCGATCGTGCGCGGAGCGTTGGCTCGCGACTCGGACTACATTCGCACCTGGATCAAGACGCACCCCAAGAACCATGAGAAGATGGTCACCTGTGCGGCGGGGGAACAGGGCGGTCGTGAGGCAGTCACGTTCTATGAGGTGATGGAGCGGTTTCGCGGCTTCACATATGTGCGGCTCCTCCCTGAAACGGGACGGACGCACCAGTTGCGGGTCCATATGCTGGAGCTGAAATGTCCCATCATTTCGGACCGGTTGTATGCCGGACACAACCGTGTGACAAAGGGCGATTTGGCCGCTCCCGAGACAATCGCGGACGGAGATGATACCCTCATCGCCCGGCAAGCGCTACATGCGTTCAAGCTTCAGATTCGGCATCCGGTCACCGATCGCGAGATGCAGTTCGAAGCTCCCTTGCCGAGTGACATCGAACAGACCTTGGAAGCCCTGCGGACCTACCGAAAGCTGAGCGGATGAAACTAGCGAAAGTGCGATTGGCGGATGGCAAGGTCCGGGTGGCGATGGTCGAAGAGACCGGTCTGCTGCTGCTCGATATGGAACAAGTCGGCGGGATCCGACTGCTGTCGGACATCCTGCACGCTCCCGATCCGGTGGGGCTGGCCAAGTTCCTCGTCGACCCCAAGGCCGGTCCGATTAAGTTGGGCGAAGTCACCTTCCTCGCCCCCATCGACCGCCAAGAGGTCTGGGCGGCGGGCGTGACCTATAAGCGGAGCCAGATCGCCCGCATGGAGGAGTCCGAAGCGGGGGCCAGCCACTACGACAAGGTCTACACCGCTCCCCGCCCCGAGATCTTCATGAAGGCCACGCCGCACCGCGTCAGTGGCCCCGGCGAGCCGGTTCGCGTGCGCGCGGACAGCCAATGGTCTGTCCCCGAACCGGAGTTCACGCTTGTGCTGAACCCATCGATGCAAATCGTCGGCTACACGGTCGGCAACGACATGTCGGCGAGAGACATCGAAGGGGAGAACCCGCTCTACCTACCCCAGGCGAAGGTCTACAACCAGTGCTGCGGTCTCGGCCCGTGTATCCTGCTGGCGAGTGGACCGCTCGACAAAGAAGCGATCTCGATCGACATCAAGATTCACCGCAACAAGGACGAGGTCTTCCAAGGCTCGACATCACTCAGTCAGATGAAACGCGAACTGCCAGAATTGGCCGAGTGGCTCGGCAAGGAGAACGACTTCCCCGCCGGGGCCTTCCTGCTGACTGGGACCGGCGTCGTCCCGCCGGACAACTTCACCCTGGAGAACGGAGATGTGGTGTCGATCACGATCAGCGGGATTGGGACGCTCGTGAACCCCGTCGTGAAGGCTTAGTCACTGCCATGGGGGGATAACTGTCTCAAACACACGTAACCGTTCACTCCCCGTTGGATAGTAGTGAGGGGCGTGGTCTACCCTGCCTTCTGGCGAACGCAGCTACGCTACAGCAGTCGCCCGATAGTTCGCCGGAATGCGCTGTCCGATTTGATGCAGCCGATCTTTTCGACCCGGCCATCGAGGCCGGTGAGGACATCGACCTGCCAGAACTGATCGACCCAAGAACACAGGTGACCGCGTCCGTTCGTTCGAGACAAGCTGATGGCCGGTGGGCCGAGGATCGTCTCGACCTCGGCCCGTGTCATTCCGATCTTGATCTCGGCCAGTCGCGAGCGGAGTCCAGTTCTGCTTCCGACTACGAGGACTGCCAAGGCTGCCAAAAGCAGCAGCCCCACCGGGACGGCGATCAGCAGTTGTCGACGGGTCGGAAGTGGCATGGAGAAGCTTGCCGTGAAAGCAGGACGGTCTCGAAACATTTGCCCGTTCCGCCTCTTCGCCGCGAGAGCGGTGGCAGCGTGTAGCCGTGGTCGCAGCCCACGGAACGAGTTGACAAGTGGGGATCAGCCGCGAAGCGGCGACAGAGGAAGCAACGCAGGGCGGCACCTCTGTCGCCGCTCTCGCGGCTGGATGCAGACTGTTGATCCCATTCATTGGGCTTTCGCCCACGGCTATCTGCTGTCGCCGCTCTCGCGGTGAAGAGTATGGAAACCAGTCTGGCAGGACGGGCCAAAGGGGCCCGTCCTACGACCGACATCGCTTACTTCCCCTTGAACCGGTAGATCCCATGTCCGTCGGCGGCGAGTACGAGGAAGTAAACTTCCCCTTTCTCGTCTTCACCGAACGACATGATCGGCAGGCCGTTCCCTTCGATCGATTCGTTCGCGGTCACTTTCTTCGCTGCGGCGTCGTAAGTCAAAGCCCACACCTTACCGCTGACGTAGTCGGCGTAGACGTACTTACCCGCCAGCGCTGGCACAGCTGTGCCGCGGTAGACGGTTCCGCCGGTGATCGACTTGCCGACTTGGTGATCGTATTCCCAGATCGGTTCGACCATCTCGGCGTTGGCATCGGTGGCGTTGGTGCCGAAGGGGTGCATCGACTCGCGACGGCTCCAGCCGTGGTTGCTGCCGCTCGTGATGATGTTGATCTCTTCGTACAGGTTCTGGCCGACATCGGCACCCCACAGGTCGCCCGTCTTCCGGTCGACGGCGATCCGCCAGGGGTTCCGCCAGCCGAGCGAGTAGATCTCGGGGAGGGCCCCGGCCTTGCCGACAAACGGGTTGTCCTTCGGCACAGCGTAGGCTTTCCCCTCGCCGTGGTGATCGACATCGATCCGCAGAATCTTGCCGAGCCATGTCCCGAGATTCTGGCCATTATTATGCGGGTCGTTCCCGGCCCCGCCGTCGCCCAGAGCGATGAGCAGCATCCCGTCCTTATCAAAGCAGAGCGTCCCGCCGTTGTGGTTCCAGTACGGCTGGGGGATCGTCAGGATCTCGCGCTCGGTGGCCCCATCCTTGGTGATGGTGAACTCGGAGACGACGGACAGGTGTTCCTGCTTCTTGGCGGTGTAGTAGACGTAGAGCTTGCCGTTGTCCTTGAACTTCGGATGGAAGGCCATCCCCAGGAACCCCTCTTCGTTCTGCTTGTCGGAGTAGAAGCAGCGGTCCTGAATGTCGAGCAGCACCTTCGAGGTCTTGGCGGCCTGGTCATTGGCGAACTCATAGACCACGCCCTGCTGACTGGCCACGAAGACGCGGTTCGAGCCGTCGCCCGCATGCGTCAGGACGATCGGGCGGAACGGGATGTTCTTGCCGTCATCGGTTTCGGACTTCCATCCCGCCCATTCGAGGGCGGGGAACGCCTTCTCGACGGTCACGGGGAGTTCACCGGTGACAGGATCCGAAACCTTCCCATCGGCGGGCAACCGGCGAATCTTGATGTTGCGGTACGAGACCAGGTTCCCGTGATCTTGCAGGCAGATGTGCCCCTTCGCAGCCTTGCCGAATCCCGGCATTGCGGCGAACTTGCTCTTGGCGACCCGCTCGTCCCAGTCCTTACTCCCGATCTGAAACTTCTCATAGCTGACGCCGTTCATCTGAATTTCGCTCTGCTGCTGGCAGATGCGGATGTAGAGCTGGTTCCACTCACCGGCGGGGCGGGTGGCATCCGGAACCTTCTTGGTAAAGAAGTCGGCACCCGGCTGATAGAGTTGATACAGCCAGCCCGCGAGCTGAGGGTCGTGCCCCTTCACGTTGTCCTGGACCTGAATCTCCGGTCCCGAGTGCCAGGGAGCCCCGCCCTCTTCGGTGACGCGAAACATGATCCCGGAGTTCCCTTCCGGCGAGATCTTGTAATCGAGGATCAGTTCGAAGTTATCGAACTGCTCGGTGGTGATGATGTCCCCGGCTCCCTGGTCGGCCCGGGTCAAGGCCCCGTCGACGACCTTCCAGCCGTCGCCGATCTTGTCCTGCTTATAGTTCCGCCAACCGGTCGTGGTCTTCCCATCGAAGAGCGAGGTCCAGCCGACCTTCCCC
>JAYSVZ010000803.1:0-2989 GCA_043718305.1 Planctomycetota bacterium
CAGGCGTTTTAACAGTCGTGAAACCGCATCGGCGTGTCGGCGGCGTGCGGCGGCTTGGGCATCGGCGGACTCCGAGTCCAGTTGCTGGCGGATGTCCGCCCTAAATCTGCTCTGCCGTGTTTCGCCTTTCCTCCATGGTAGATAACAACGTTCGCCGGGCCGAAAGGGCCCAAGACCGGCGGATCGCCAGTTGCTCGTCACTATGGTTTTCGCAGGCTTCTGCCGTCCCTGACGGGACTTGTCGGTCTGTCCGGGCGCTCTCCCACCGTTGATACGGTGGGCTATTGTCGGATGTCCCTGATGGGACAAAGACAAAGAGGCCCTGAACCGGTCGGGTTCAGAGCGAAGTGTCAATATTTCCCCAGTGATCAGAACAAGAATCGTTATCCATCGAACAGTGATTCGGTTTGTCGTTGAGGCGACCGACTTGGTGACCCCAAGCCGGTCGCTTACCATGCTCGACATGCCAAACTCGTGAGCTGCAACAACAGGCAAGTCGGCCAGCCCGACAGCGACCCCATTTGGACACGATACCGATACCCATGATCTCTCGCACACCTGCATCGATCGAACGCATCCTCGACAAGGCCGTCGCGGGCGAACGCCTCACTCCCGCCGAGGGTGTCGAACTGCTCCAGTCGCACGACCTGACCGCCATCGGGGCCGCAGCCGATGCGGTGACGAAGCGGCTGCATCCGGGGCCGGTGCGGACGTATAACATTGACCGAAACATCAACTACTCGAACGTCTGCGCGGCGGTATGCGACTTCTGTGCGTTCTATCGGCCCGTCGATCATGTCGAGGCGTACGTGCTGCCCCTCGAAACGCTCTACGAGAAGATCGAGGAGACCGTGGCCCTCGGTGGGGACCAGATCCTGATGCAGGGCGGTCTGCATCCGAAGCTCCCGCTGGAGTGGTATGAGGACACGCTACGGGCTCTCAAGGCCAAGTTCCCCCAGGTGAACATCCACGGGTTCAGCCCGCCGGAGCTTTATCACTTCCACAAGATGACCAAGCTCCCGCTGGAGACGGTGCTGGAGCGGCTCAAGAACGCCGGTCTCGGCAGTCTCCCCGGCGGCGGCGGTGAGATCCTGGTCGACCGCGTGCGCAAGCTCATCACACGCGGCAAGGTGCTGACCGACGGCTGGCTCGACGTGAACCGCGTCTGGCACCAGATGGGCGGCGTCAGCTCCTGCACGATGATGTTCGGGCATGTCGAGACCCTCGAAG
The DNA here is from genome assembly GCA_043718305.1 of Planctomycetota bacterium. Classification (GTDB taxonomy): domain Bacteria; phylum Planctomycetota; class Planctomycetia; order Planctomycetales; family Planctomycetaceae; genus TH-plancto1. The sequence continues at coordinate 1,231 of JAYSVZ010000803.1, forward strand.
AGCGAATAGAACACCTCGACCGGCTGCGGCAACTCCAAGACGAGACCCACGGGTTCACAGCCTTCATCTGCTGGACGCACCAATCGCCAAAGGTCGCCCCGTGGTTCGGCAAGGACGCCGAAGAGGGCCGCAAGGGGGGCGTCGACATGTCGAACATGCCCGAGGTCGGTGCGTTCGAGTACCTCAAGACGCAGGCCGTCGCGCGGCTGTACCTCGACAACATCCCGAACATCCAGTCGTCGTGGGTGACTCAAGGCGAGAAGATCGGCCAGATGGCGCTCATGTTCGGAGCCAACGACATGGGGAGCCTGATGATCGAAGAAAACGTCGTGGCCCAGGCCGGGACGGTGTTCCACCTGAGCCTCGATACGATCAAGCGTTGCATCACCGATGCGGGATACCAGCCGAGGCAGCGGAACGTGCGGTACGAACTGATTGCTTGAACGATCTCCCTCGAGGGCATTAGCCTTCAGTCCAACGGCCTCTCGGATGTCAGGCACCAGTGTTGTCGTGGCCTCAACACTGCTGTGCCAGCTCCCCGAAATTCGAGGCCGTTCAGCACGCTCGGCGAGGAAACACTATCGGTCGGGCATAGGGGACGGGTGAAGGGTGCCACTGGTGATCCCTCGGGACCGCCAGTGTCGGCGAAGGTGGCCGGAGCGTGGAACCGTGATTCACCCCCTGTGAGTCACCCCACACTGGCGAGTCGAGGCCCTCGCCAGTGGTATCCGGCGCTCCCAAACGAGCTCGTCCCCCCTGACACTCCTAACGGCGGGCGGAATGCGAATCGCGGAGCGACATCGCCTACGAGGGGGCACGCCAGCAGGCTCCCGCATCCACACCCTGTCATTGCAAAAGGCCAAACCCATGTCCCGAGTCACTTTCGGCGGAGGCTGCTTCTGGTGTACGGAGGCGGTCTTTCAGCAGATCCGTGGCGTCACCGGAGTCGAGAGCGGCTACAGCGGCGGCGAGACGGTGAACCCGTCCTACGACGAAGTCTGCACGGGCCGCACCGGGCATGCCGAGGTGATTCAGGTCACCTATAACCCCGCCGTCGTCTCGTTCGAGAAGATCGTCCGCGTTCATCTGGGCACCCACAACCCGACGACCAAAAACCAGCAGGGAGCTGACCGAGGCACCCAATACCGCAGCGTGATTTTCACCCAATCCGACGAGGAACGAACGACCGCATTGCAGTTGATCCAAGAGGTCGAAGCTGCTCTCGGCCAGCCCGTCGTGACGGAAGTGAAACCGTTCACCGCCTTCTACCCCGCCGAAGTCGAACACCAAAACTACTACCGCCGCCACACGGGCCAGCCCTACTGCGCCGCTGTCATCGAACCGAAGCTGGCCAAGTTCCGTCTGGCGTTCCCGGAGATGGTGGGCACGTAACGGCGTTTTCCGTAGGACGGCCTTTCCAGGCCGTCTTCCTCCGGGAGTCGCCCGAGGACGGCCTGGAAAGGCCGCCCTACTGCCCGGTCCACGCTAAGACCTGGGGTTGAGCCAAGCCCACCCGGGATCGCCAAGAGGTCGCTGTCGGTCGTGACGACAGTACAGTCTCCCAAGGACCGCGCGACCGCCGCCAGCAACATCTCGATGACTTGCATCAGACGACCGCGACGGCGCAGATCGGCGGCAATCTCTCCGTAGAATTCGGAAGCACATCGATCCAGCGGCCAGACGATCAGACCGCTCAATCCGCGCCGCAGACGAACGAGATTTTTCTCTCGACTCGAACTCAGGGCGAGGCCGTAGTCCC
>JAYSVZ010000804.1:0-2974 GCA_043718305.1 Planctomycetota bacterium
AAGATATGGGCTACAACCAAACCGAGATTGGCGTCGGGAATCCGGCACCAGCCAATACCGCTCGTTTCCAGTTGCAAGCGGAACTCGATGCCCTCCCCAAAGGTCTGAAGCAGAAGACCGTCTCCGCCACAATGAACACTATGAATGTGACGCTCGGAGCCTCCGTCGCGGAGGTCAAGCGGCTCCAAGCGGACAATGTGGCATTGAATGAAAAGCTCCTCAATGTCGACAAAGGTGCTGAGAACCGCGTGACCACCTTCATGAACGACAAGTCGAAGTCGGAAGCGGACCTGCTCAAGCTGGTCAAGGAAAGTGATGAGCAGATTCGGCAGAAGGATGCGGAAATCGAGAAGTGGAAAAAGAGCTATCGCGAGGGCCAAGTGGAACTCGAAGGCTCCCGCGACGAACTTTCCCGCGTTCGCAAGGACAGCGAAGAGAAGGTGTCTCAGTTGAACAGAATTGTCGACTTCCAACGGCAGAAGTTGGACGAGCTGGAGAATCTGTCGTTTGACGTTCCGGATGGCAATATCACCAACGTCGATAACTCACTCCGCGTGGTGTGGATCGATTTGGGACGGAAAGATGGTTTGCGTTCGCAGGTGACCTTTAGCGTCTACGGTCGGACGAACAACGGAATCGCTCGCGGACCGCAGGATGTCAAAGCCAAGCTCGAAGTCGTGGAAGTCAACCAGACCTCGGCTGTGGCCCGGATTATCGAAGAGGATTCTTCTCGCCCGATCGCGGAAGGGGATGTGGTCTTTTCACCGGCCTGGACGGCGGGTCTGGATGAATACTTCTCGTTCGTCGGGAATGGCGACCTGAACAAAGACGGAGAGATGGATGCCCGTGATCGTAAGATCCTGTTTGATGTCCTCGCCAATGCTGGGGCCAAAGTCGACATCCAGATCGATGACAGCGGGGTCCGCGAGCCTGCGGATGCCAAGCTGACGGTGAATACGAAATGGCTGATCGTGGGCGAAGTGGGAGACCCGACCAAGTTCCAGGGGGACGAAGAGAAGATTCAGAAGGTTCTGGCTGTGCAGAAGCAGCATGAACTCCTCGTCCAGGAAGCCCGTGAGCAGGGGATCAAGATTGTCAGCCTGCGGGACTTCCTGATCTACATTGGCTGGAAGCCGGAATCACGGCTCTACATCCCCGGGTCTCCCGTGAAGTTCCAACTCAAGGCTGGCATGGGGGCCGCGAAGACGAATTAGTAGCTGGTCTACGTAGGACGGGCATTCCTGCCCGTCCCGGAGCGCAGGCTAACCTCACGATCCACACCGTCCGGCCATTCGTGAGTGACGCGTTCGCTCGGGACGGCCTGGAAAGGCCGTCCTACTGATAGTCGTCTTCTGGCCGCTCGCCGTAACGGGGGGCCGGGACTGAGGCTTTGCGAAGGCCCGGAACGTTGAACGTCTACGCCAATTCCTAGCATGGACGAGGCACTAGCTAGAGTACTTTCGGAATTGGTCTTCCGTTTGTTCCCTCAACTCCGGCTATGCTCTGGCCGATCACTGAACGACCTGACTGATTCGCGGAAGGAGCCGCTTCGCCGATGAGCGCAAAACGCACCCCACCGGGCGGAGCATGGATTGGCCCCAGCGAGGGTTTATCGGCGAGTCATTTCGGTTGGCAGCGATTCACGAACGTGGAGCAGTTCCTCTCCCATTTTCGTCCGTGGGCGGTGGTGGTCATTAATGACCCCCCGGGATTGTTGCGGCATGCCGATTTTCAATCGGTCTGGGAACACGCTCCCTTTGCTCGCTTGATCCGCGTGGTAGGCCCCTATCGCGCGGGCTTGGGACGAACGGATCCGCAGTGGCCCAGCGCCACCCTCTGGACCAGCGGCAGCGAGCGACTGGCGAGAGTGGACCCCGCTTCGCTGTGCGATCGATGGGTTCCGCCGACCGCAGAGTACATTGAAATCGAGTTTCCCTCGCGAACAGCACTCAGCTTAGTCGGCACAAAGGTGGCCCTTGCATTCAGTGACGCGGAGTTGAGCGAAAGCTGGTCAGATTGGGTTCTGGCACTGGGCGGTACGATTGTGGCCGCGCCACATGCCGACCTGCAGATCGTGGACGCCGATTCTCAAGCGACATTTTTCTCAACGAGGATTCGGGCATCTGCTTTACGCTCGTCCCTCACCCCCAACCCCTCTCCCGGGGGGAGAGGGGAGCTGGATCGTGTTAGGACCAATATCGTCACGACTCCCGTTGTCCAACTCTCCGCATGGCCGTGGACGATCGACCCCACAACGGGGCTGGTCTTTTCTAAATCGACCCCACCCGCTGAAGTGTTGGAAGTCGTCGCTCGGCAGTTGATGCGCCCCGCGAGGGCTGCCTGATGGCTCGCCGCGATGGGGCCGTTATCGCCGTGTTGGCCATCATTGTCGTAGCGGGAGGGCTGACTCTGCTGAGCCCCTCGGCAACGCCCAGACCCGAACCGTCCGCCTGGGCGAAGTCGCTTGAAGCACTCGCCGCGAGATCATCGAACACCGTCTCGCTTCCCACCGATCCGGTCACAGCCGCTGAACTTCGTCAACTCGATCCCTACACCGATCAGATCACTGAACTCGATCTCGGCGGGGACCAACTCGATGCTGTGTGGGAGATCATCGCGCGCTGCCGCCACCTCGAGGTGCTGCACTGGCGATCACCCATCGGCGATGATCAGATCGCCACCCTTCGCTTGCTCGAAGAGCTGCGCGTTCTCGACCTTCCCCAGGCGGATCTGACAGATCGTGGACTGGGATCGCTCGCGGGTCATCCGAAGCTGCAACTGCTGCGGTTGCGATCGCCGCGTGTCACCGACAATGGTTTGGGCGTACTACGCGAGCTTCCCGCGTTACGTTTCGTGCATCTCATCGCGGTTCCCGTGAGCGATGCGGGACTGGCCGTGTTTCGTGATCTCCCCAAGCTGGAGTCGCTCTATCTCGATGGCGACCGGGCGACCGATGAGGGACTCTCCGCCTTGA
>JAYSVZ010000082.1:0-7786 GCA_043718305.1 Planctomycetota bacterium
CTTTATCTCGCCCGCAGCTCGGCTGATGCAAAGCACCGATGTCGGAGCGGCTTCACGAGCCGAACGCCTCTCGGAAATCCGATCTCAAATCTCGCAAGGCATCTACGATTCGCCCGAGAAGCTGGCCTTGGCTGTTGATCGGCTGATCCAGGATTTGAGCAAGCGATAACATCCCGGCTCATCGAGCGGTCCGAGAACACTGGCCGTGGGATAGGCTTCCAGCCTGTCATCTTCAGCCAAATGACTGGCTGGAAGCCTATCCCACGGGGACTGAACGGCTGCAACATGAGAAACCTGATTGCTCTGTTGTCGGTCGTACTAATTGTCGTGCCCGCATCGCTGATGGGCGAAGACGTGGCACCTCGTCAGAAGGTGCTGTTCATCGGCATCGACGGGTGTCGTTTGGACGCTCTCCACGAGGCGCAGACGCCGCACATCGATCGATTGATGGAGCAGGGCATCCTCTTCGAGGGGACTGACATTCTTTCCCCAACTCGAACGGACCAGGCCAACACGGTCAGTGGACCGGGGTGGTCGAATCTCCTCACGGGGGTCTGGCCAAACAAACATCGCGTGTCGGATAACAAATTTGTGACTCCGAACTATCACCGTTACCCCCACTTCTTTGTGCGAGCCAAAGAGGCCCAGCCGAAGCTGCAAACGGCGTCCTTCAGCGATTGGGGGCCCATCGCAAAAACGATTCTGGCAGGGGCCGATGTGACGGTCGATCGCCCTGCCGATGGGGCGGATGAGTATCGGACGCACGATGCCGAACTGGCAGGAGAATGCACAAAGCACCTCCAGACCGCTGATCCAGACTTGGTGTTTGTCTATTTCGGTCAAGTCGATGAGCACGGGCACAAGTATGGTTTCCATCCGACGGTGAAGCAGTATGTGGAATCGATCGAGCGCGTCGATGGTCTGATCGGCCAAGTCATCGCAGCCATCAAAGCCCGCCCCACCCAGGCCCGCGAGGACTGGCTGGTTCTGATCGGCACCGACCACGGCGGAGCGGGGACTGATCACGGGGATGGCCACGAGAACCCGGATATCCGGCGGACGTTTCTGATTGCCAGTGGGCCATCCACTGAACGCGGGGTGTCAAAAATCCAGACCTACCAGGTCGACCATGTCGCGACGGCGCTCACCCATCTGGGGATTGCGATCGACCCGACATGGGAACTCGACGGCCAGCCGCGCGGGCTTCAGGGGAAGTGAACGACCTGACGTGGATCGCCCTACGGCGACTGTGCCGTTAGCAAATGCAATCCATCACGCGGACTTCGCGGGCAAGCTCCTGGAACTGTGTTGCGGAACTGAACTGTGACCGGCATCGTCGCCGGTTCCAGAGCAACAGAATTTTATCCCCATCTGGCGGTCGCTTTGGGCCGCCAGTGTTTTCGAGCCTCAGCCGTCTCTCGCGGTGTTACTGGTTCCCGACACTGGCGAGTCAAAGCCCTCTCCGGTGGCCCCAGGCGGGCTCTTCGAACCCGAAGGTTCCCTCTGAAACGGCATCGCCAGCAGCCCCAGGAGCGAAACGACCTGCGCTGGCTCGCGCGGCGATTCCAGACCAATCGTCATCGCCAGATGCCCCGCCTGCGGCTGATCGCGGTACGTTCGAAACAGGTAGTCCCACCACGGCCAATGAAATCCATAGTTGCTGTTCGTCTCAGAGACATCGACCGAATGGTGTACGCGGTGCATATCGGGCGTCACCAGCACCCATCGCAGCCAGCGATCGAGGGCCAGGGGAATCCGCACATTGCTATGGCTAAAGAGCGAGCCCGCATTGAGCATGATTTCAAAGGCCATCACCGCCCCGGGACTCGCCCCCAGCAGTCCCACGAGCCCGATTTTCAACAGCATCGAAAGGGCGATCTCCAGTGTATGAAACCGCAACCCGCTCGTCACATCTAAATCGAGGTCGGCATGATGCACTCGGTGCAGCCTCCACAGAATCGGAATTCGATGAAAGATCACATGCTGGACATAGATCGCTAAATCGAGCAGCACTACGGCCAGAACAAACTCCATCCACTCTGGCCATTCGAGGACAGAGAAGACTCCCAGACCTCGCTCATGGCTCCAAGCGGCGGCCTCGACGGCCGTAAGGGGGATCGCGAATCTCGCGACGAGGGTGTTTAGGAACACCAATCCGGCATGCGCCCCCCAACGGGCGTGAATCTTCACCGACCGTTTCCGCCGTGGAGCCAACCATTCCCCACAAGCCATCACGACCAGGGTGCCGACGAAAAAACAGAGTCGCCAGCGAGATTCGCTCATCGGCCTACTTTGCTAATGCACGCATGATACCGCACTACCAGTCCTCGCCGACTTTCCCCTGCATGTGGGCCACGATCAGCTTCACCAATTCCGGCAATCCCTGTCCCGTTGCGGCTGAGATTCGCATCACCGGATGGCCGAGGGACTCTTCCAGAAGCTGTGCGGCTGCCTCCGAATCGGGAAGTTCGGACTTCGAGATGCAGATGATCTGCGGTCGCTGGATCAACTCGGGATCGTACAGCTCCAGCTCCTTGCGGATCTGGTGGTAGTTGTCGATGGGGTTGGTCTGGTCGTCTGGATCGGGTTCGATCAGATGCACAAAGAGCTTGGTCCGCTGGACATGCTTCAGGAACTCATGCCCCAGGCCGACTCCCGCGTGGGCTCCCTCGATGAGGCCGGGAATATCGGCCATCACGAACTGGTGGTCGTAGCCGACCTTGACCACGCCGAGGTTCGGAAACTTCGTGGTGAACGGATAGTTGGCGATCTCCGGCGTCGCCCGCGACATCCGGCTGAGCAGGGTCGACTTGCCCGCGTTCGGCTTCCCGATCACGCCGACATCCGCGATCAGCTTGAGTTCGAGAACCACCGCGCGGTTCTCACCCTCCTCGCCGCGATCGAATTCGCGGGGAGTGCGGTTGATCGACGAGGCATAGCTGCGGTTGCCGCGGCCGCCCTTGCCGCCCTTGGCGATGACGATCTGGTCGCCATCGGAAAGGTCAATAATCACATGCCCGTGCTGCTTATCTTTCACGAGCGTACCTGGCGGGACCAGGATCACCACGTCTTCGCCCGAGCGCCCGGTACACATCGAACCTTCGCCCGGCTTGCCGTGATCAGCCCGCCAGAAGTGGTGGCCGACCAGGTTGGCCAGGCTGCCGAGATTGTAGTCAGCCTTGATGACAATACTGCCACCCGCCCCGCCGTCACCGCCATCGGGACCGCCCCGGGGAACGTGAGCCTCGCGCCGGAAGCTCGCGCATCCATCCCCCCCGTTGCCTGCGAAACAGGCGATTTCCACACGATCCACGAACATGAATGCGACATTCCCATTGAGCAGCCCACACCGGGTGAGCCACGAAGGGGCAGTATAACGAGTTGAACTTCGAAACGAGTGTCGGTGATGTCGCGATCCGAATCGCATAAGGCGAACGGTCAGACTTGTCCGATCTGTGGCACGGGCGTCCCGCCCGTGCATTCCAGTCAACTCACAGGGGCGAGACGCCCCTGCCACGGCACGCGTTCACTGAACCTTCGCCTTACCACAGCCCCGCGATCGGTTCGCCGTGGTAAACCGGGTGCGGTCGTTGCTGATCGTCATACCACATACTGGTGTCCGGCAATCCGAGGCGATCGTAGATCGTGGCTGCGAGGTTTTCGGGGCCGACCGGGTCGCGATCGGGATAGGCTCCCGATTTGTCGGTGGAGCCGATGATGCGACCTCCGGTCACGCCCCCTCCAGCGATCCAGACGGTCTGCGCTCCGCCCCAATGGTCGCGGCCGGGAAGTGCGTAGTGCTGCGGCAAGTGTGAAACTTTCGGAGTCCGTCCGAACTCGCCCGCCATGACAATCAGCGTTTGATCGAGTTCACCGCTCTCGGCCAAGTCATCGAGTAGCGCTGCAATCGCCCGATCGGTGGGTGGGAACAGGCAGTCCTTCAAATTTGGAAACGCGTTCCCGTGGGTGTCCCAGGCCTCGTTATTCCCGAGATTCACCTGCACCAGACCAACCCCCGCCGCCACGAGCCGCCGGGCCATCAGAACTGACCAGCCGAACGAGTTGCGGCCGTACCGGTCCTGGATCGCATCGTCCGCACGGGTGACATCGAAGGCCGACCGCACCTGGGGGTCCAGGAGCAGCGATGTCGCGGCCGCGCGATGCCGGGAAAAAGCTCCGGTGGCCGACCCTTTATCGAGAGCCTCGCGTTGCCCTTCAATGTTGCGAAGCATCTCCAACCGCCGATCCAGACGATCCGAGAGCAGCCCCTCGGGGAGCGAAAGACTGGGAGCTTGAAACTTCAACGAGGTCTTCTTCAGTCCCGTAGCGTGGTGGAACTCATACTCGGGGTAAGCGCCATACGTGTCGACGTTAAAGGGACAGGCATCAATGAACCACGGATCGCGGCGACGCCCCATCTCGCCCGCGAATTGTCCGGGAATCACCCGACCCGTGCGATGGATGAGACGCTCCGGAAGGACCACGGCAGACGGCAGGTCACCCTGAGCCGCTAAGCGGTCCCCCGCGATGGCGGCAATCGAGGGCCAGTCCTGGGGCATGGGCTGATTCGAATTGAATGTGGGCGGGGCCTTCGATCGCCCGGTGAGCATGATCAAATGACCCAGCGAATGGTCATTCGAGGGATGCGTGAATGATCGAATCAGCGACCAATGCTGGCTGCGAACCGCGAGCTTGGGCAGGTGTTCGCAAATCATCACACCGGGTGAGTTCGTCGCAATCGGCGAGAACTCGCCGCGAATCTCAGCCGGGGCCTCGGGCTTCATGTCGAAGCTGTCGTGCTGGCCCAGACCTCCGGAAAGGAAGAGGTAGATCACTGACCGAACGGGCTTCGTGCGGTCCTTGTCCGAGGAGCGAGCTTGAGCGAGTTGGGCCGTGGAAAGCCCCATCAGGCCGATCGTCCCAGCCTGAATCGCGAGCCGCCGCGTCGGTCGCGGATGATGCCAAATCGAAGCCTGGGAGTCCCTGGTCGGAGTCTGCTCGAATCTCATCGTCCGGCCTCCCAAGTCAACAACTCGGCGATCTCCCAGGGAGCCGCCCTTGCACGAGTACACGTCCGGTCCGGCTGTCCGACCCATCGAACCTATTGTATATGTATATCGGACGAAATGCCCCCAGTGCCAGCCGGATTGGCGTAGAAGCTTACGCCAAAAAAACAACCCCCGTCGGCGATACTCTCAACTGATCAAGGGACATGAGGATGCAGAGTTCCGATGGGACAGGTTTCTCGACACTGCAAACGCTTCAAATCCGCGTGTCGCGAAAGATTTTTCGCACGCACCGCAAATTTTCGGCGGCCTGAAGACCTCTGTACCCTGAAAGGGTTACAGGGGATAGCCCAGGGTCGCGACGCAGGAGCGCACTCTTCTGGATGTCACGAGAACTGCGTGGGGAGGGCTTCTGGCTTCTTGGGTTGCTTACGTTTCTGATTACACACACTACCCAATGAACTCAACGTTCACTTGATTCGGAATGATCCCCGCCTCGTACCCCTTCTTCAGGAGTAAGGCCACCGCCTCCCGCCCCCGCGGACCGAAGTCGATGGTCCAATCGTTGACGTACATCCCGACGAACTTGTCGGACTTGGCCCGGTCGAGGTCGCGGCCATATTGCATGGCGTGGGTCAGCGCCTCGTCACGGTGCTTGAGCCCGTACTCGATGCTCTGCTTCAGGAGGGCTGTGACCTCTTCCATCGTTTGGCGGCCCAGGTCTTTGCGGATCGCGTTCCCACCGAGCGGCAGCGGCAACCCGGTCTCCCGCATCCACCAGACCCCCATGTCTTCCATGAGCGTCAGCCCCTGGGTGTGGTAGGTCAGTTGCCCCTCGTGAATGATCAGTCCCGCATCGACCTCGCCGCGTTCGACGACGTTCAGAATCTCATCGAAGGGGCGAACGACGTAGTAGACTGAGGAGTCCTTGGGGGTCGCCGCTTGCTCTTTCGGCACAGCCTTCAGCCCCGCTTGTCCGAGCCACAACTGCATCGAGAGGAACGCCGTTGTGAGCGTCCCTGGGATGGCGATCGTCTTGCCGCGCAGATCGCCCACGGTCCCGGCCTGGCGTGCGACGACCATCGGGCCGTAGTTATCGCCGATGCTCGCCCCGCACGCACACAGCGCGTAGTTGTCGGTCATGTACGCATACCCATGCAGACTGACCGCCGTCAGCTCCAACTCCGCCTTCAAGGCGCGCCGGTTGAGCGTCTCGATATCCTCGAGCTGATGCGTGAACCGATATCGCCCCGTTTCAATCTTGTCGTTGGCGAGGGCATGGAACATGAACGCATCGTCCGGGTCGGGGCTGTGACCGATGCGAATGAGTTGGGGGGCAGGCATGTCAGACCTTTCAGGGGCGGAATCGGGAGGTGTGAAGAGGGCCTGTGCCCATCCCTGAGACCACCGTGACGCGGTGGGAAGGTAGTCGAGCCATGCCAGGGAGACAAGGAGGGCGAAGCGACCTTCCTTAAGTTGGTAACCGCAGACTGCGTCCGAGGATAACTGGCTTGGCCTTCCGCCTCAATTGGGGCGGAAAGGCGAGTCCCTTTGGGACTCGCCCCCCGATTGCTAGGATCACCCCCTTCTCTCGCCAATCGTCCACCAACACTGACTCCCCATGGCTCACTGGACCCGCAGAATCCCCTTTCAGGTCGACGTGGCTGGCGTGATCCAGATCATGGGAAAGTCGCTCTATTCGCGGGGCGATGCGCCGATTCGGGAGCTGATTCAGAATGCTCACGATGCGATCATGCGGCGGCGGCAGCGGGATCTCGATTACAAGGGCCGGATCGATATCCGCCTTCACGAAGAGGCGGGAACGCTCTCGGTTACGGACGATGGAATTGGCCTGAGCGCCGAAGAGGCCGAGCGCTATCTGGGAACCCTCGGCATCGGGGTGACGGGGTTACTCAAGGGGCATCACCCCTCTTCGTCCGAAATCGACCACGGCGAGACCGGCGAAGGGTTGATCGGCCAGTTCGGGATTGGGCTGTTCAGTGCCTTCCTCCTGGCGGACAAAATCGTGGTTGTCAGTCGCCGGGCCGATCTCGAGGCGGGTGTTCGTTGGGCGGCGGGCGAGGGCAGCGACATCGAACTTTCGGAGGCCGAGCGGGCTGAGGCCGGGACGACCGTGACCTTGCATTTGAAGCCGCTCTATCGCAACTGGGCGGCCCAAGCGGCGCTCGTGGAAGAGGCCGTCAAGGAGTACGCGGACTTCCTTCCGGTGCCAGTCTTTGTCAACGATGGCCCGGCTCGCGTGAACGTGATCAACGTGGCCTGGTTCGACCCGACTCCCGATCGCGAGGCGATCGAACTCGAACTCCAGGGGTACTTCCATGAGACCCCGCTCGATGTGATCCCGATCCGCGGCGAAGAAGAGATCGGTGCGGTGGGGGCGCTCTACGTCACGCCGCAGCGTGTCCCGGGATTCGCAGGCGACCCCGTCGTCACCACGACGATCCGCCGGATGGTGATCTCGCGGCAGACGCGCGATCTGCTCCCGTCATGGGCTCACTTTCTGCGTGGAGTTCTCGAGGTTCCCAAGTGCGAACCGACCGCCAGTCGCGAAGATCTGGTCCGCAACTTCGCCTTCGAATCGGTTCGGCGGCACTTGGAAGACCGGCTCTACGAGCACTTCGAACAACTCGCCCGGCGCGACCCGGCGGCGATGCAATCGATCCTCGCGTGGCATCGCTATACCTGGGCGGGGGCGGCGCTGCATGACCGGCGACTGCGCGAACTGATGCGGCACTGCTACCGGTTTCAGACTTCGCAAG
>JAYSVZ010000083.1:0-2642 GCA_043718305.1 Planctomycetota bacterium
CGAGCTTGCTGGGCCAGAGTGTGGCTGAGGAGGGCGAAGAGGTTCATGAAGGGGGCACTACGTTCGACCATTGCATAGTCGTGGTTCGCTCCGCGAACCAACGTTGGATCGCGGAGCGATCCACGACTATCGGACAGTTCTTGATCGAGCAGTCCTAACCCCCAGTCCCCCTGGATGATCCGCACGGACGCGGAGGAGCGAGTCCCCCCGATGTTCTTCTTCAAGAAACTCAGTGTGCGAACGCGGTTGGCGCTCGCGCTTGCCTGCATTGTCACATCCGGCCTGACGGTCGCGATGATCACCGGCATCGCGCCTTCCGTTGAGAAGGAAGCCCTCCGCAGCCGAGCAGCGCTGGCCCAAACGCTGGGGTACTCCGCGCTCACGCTAGTTGGAACGGACGAGCAAGGCCTTTCCAAGTTCGAAGAACTCCTCAAGCAAATTGTCGATAAAGATTCCGAGCTACTTTCCGCTGGGTTCCGTCAGAAGAATCAACTGACGATTCATGTGGGCGATCATCAAGCACTTTGGACCCCGCTAGCAAATCAAACGGCTTCGACCGACAGCCATGTGCAACTCCCGTTGACGCTGGGGGACCAAGCGGTGTTTGGCGTGATCGAATTGCGGTTCAATCCGGTTCGCCCGGAGGGTTGGTGGGGAATGCTCTGGAACGCCAACACGGTCCTGTTGCTGTTTATGTCGACGTTATGCTTCGTGGCGTTTTCTGTATTGCTGAAGCGAGTGCTGCAAGGTCTTGACCCTTCGTCGCAAGCTGTCCCCGGTCGTGTTCGCGAGGCTCTCGATTCGCTGGCGGAAGGTCTGCTGGTGATTAACAAGCAGGGGCGGATTGCGCTGGCCAACAGTTCGTTTGCGAATTTCGTCGACAAGAGTCCCGAGTCGCTGGTCGGCCAACAGGCTTCGAAACTCCCGTGGTTGGCGGGCGGAGATGGCCCGTGGATTCCCCCCTGGCAAGTGGCCCTTCAGCAAGAACGTCCGCAGGCTAATGTGATGCTCCAGATGCGTGACCGCCATGGATTGGTGCGTACATTCATGGTGAATTGCTCGCCAGTCCTCGGCCATGGCGGGGGATATCGTGGCGTGCTGGCGAGCTTCGACGACGTGACGTTGCTCGAAGAGAAAAAGAAGGAACTCAGCGCTGCCAAGGAAGTCGCCGAATCGGCGAACCACGCCAAGAGTGAATTCCTGGCGAACATGAGCCACGAAATTCGCACGCCGATGAACGCCATCCTCGGCTTTGCCGATGTCCTGCGGCGAGGGCTCGCGGAGTCGACGGACGCTCAGTCGCACTACCTGAATACGATTCATTCGAGTGGGACACACCTGCTGGAGCTGATTAACGGGATCCTCGATTTATCGAAGGTCGAAGCGGGGCATCTGGAACTCGAATCGATTGAGTCCCCCCTTCATAAGATCGCCTTTGAGGTCGTGGAGGTGCTTCAGGTCAAGGCCCAGGAGAAGGGGATCTCGCTGCAATACGAATCGGCTGGGAAAGTTCCCGATCTGATCCTTAGCGACCCGACTCGTCTGCGACAGATTCTCACGAACCTGATTGGCAATGCCCTTAAGTTTACGGAGAAAGGCGGTGTCCGACTGACCTCCCGCATTGAGAAGCTGGGCGGTCAACAGTCCCTTGTGATGGATGTGGTCGACACTGGAATTGGGATGAAACCGGAGACTCTCGACAAGCTCTTCCAGGCGTTCGTTCAAGCCGACAGCACGACCACGCGGCGGTTCGGCGGCACCGGGCTGGGCCTGGTGATTAGTCGCAAATTCGCAATGGCGATGGGCGGGGACATCACGGTCGCGAGTGACTATGGACAGGGAACCACGTTCACCGTACGTGTCCCCTTGACCGTCTCTGCGGCAGCTCGTTGGATCGACTCGGCTTCCGCTCATCAGGAATATCAACGATCGCAGTCGAGGCAAAACGCTGATCCATCACAGATGCGGCTCAAGGCGGCGCGGGTGCTGGTCGTCGATGACGGTGAGCCGAACCGCGAATTGATTCGGCTGGTTCTCAGCCGGGCGGGCCTGATTGTGGACGAAGCGGAGAATGGGGAAGAGGCGGTCCGCGCCGCTTATGCCCAGCAGTACGATGTGATTCTGATGGACATGCAGATGCCAGTCATGGACGGTTACACCGCTTCAAAGGCCATCCGGACGCTCGGTCAGACGATGCCGATCATCGCCCTCACCGGACACGCCATGAAGGGGGATGATGAGAAGTGTCTCGCTGCGGGATGTACCGGCTATCTGACGAAGCCGGTCAACATCGATCAGCTCCTCATGACGCTCGCTGATATCGTCGGACGCGATGCCTCGCGGCCTCTGGTCACGAAGCCGACCTCGCCCGCCATGCGGATTGAATCCAAGCCCCCGACCGCATCCCCAGTCACCTCCCCCAGCAAGGGACGCATCGATACGCTGTTGGAAAAGGTCCGACCAAGACCCGCCAAAGCAGCATTGGAGGTGCTCCCCGAGGACCACCCAGCCGACGCTGTTCAGCCGCTCTACTCGACGCTCCCCATGGACGATCCCGAGTTTCATCAAATCGTGGTCCGGTTTGTCGAGAAAGTCGACGCCCAATTGAAGCGGATGCGAGTCGCCTTGACGAGTCGCGACAC
>JAYSVZ010000084.1:0-2641 GCA_043718305.1 Planctomycetota bacterium
CAACCCCGTGGGGGTTGATGGGCGTTCGGGATGACTGACCCAGGGTCTGCCGCTGCGCAGCCGACCCTGGGCTACGAGACGAGACCCCGTCGGGGTCAAAGACCGGTCCGATTCTGAATTCTCCGACGTTGGGGACGCACACACGTCTGAGCCGACGAACCGTGGGGCGAACGGACAGTTGGTGACTTCCATTGGTTGCGGTTCTGAGGTCTCGCGGTGACACTTGATAACGCTCACATCCGCTGTTCGGAGTTCCCCTCCCTATGACTCAACCCTCCGACATTGAACAAGTCCACTCCGCCACGCGCGACATCGCCGCTCAGCTCGGGCGCGTGATCGTCGGGCAGCAGACGGTCGTGGAGGAACTTCTGACTTGCATCCTGGCCGGTGGGCATTGTCTGCTCGTCGGAGTGCCGGGGTTGGCGAAGACGTTGATGGTCCGGTCGCTCGCCGAGTGTCTGGGTCTTTCGTTCAGTCGCGTGCAGTTCACACCCGACTTAATGCCCGCCGATGTGACGGGGACCGAGGTCATTCAGGAAGACCGCTCGACGGGGCTGCGCGAGCTGCGGTTTATCAAAGGGCCGATCTTCGCCAATGTGGTCCTCGCCGATGAGATCAACCGCACGCCGCCCAAGACCCAGGCGGCTCTTCTCGAAGCGATGCAGGAACACCAAGTCACCGTGGGCGGGGTGCGGCATCCGCTCCCCGAGCCGTTCTTTGTTCTGGCCACGCAGAACCCGATCGAACAGGAAGGGACTTACCCCCTTCCCGAAGCGCAGCTCGACCGGTTCATGTTCGAGGTCCAAATCGACTACCCCGACGAGGATGAGGAGTTTCGGATCGTCCGCCAGACGACCTCAGCCCCACCGCCCGCGATCACTTCGGTCGTGTCGCATGAGCGGCTCCAGCGGATGCAGGCGATCGTCCGAGAGATCCCCGTGGCGGATTCGGTGATCCGTTTTGCCTTGTCGCTCTCGCGTCTTTCGCGGCACAACAACCCGCAGGCACCTGACTTTGTGAAGCAGTACATCACCTGGGGCGCGGGGCCGCGAGCGAGTCAGCATCTGATCCTGGCCGCCAAGGCGCGGGCGGCGATTCAGGGGCGGGTGCATGTCGACTTGAACGATATCCGGGCGGTCGCCAAACCGGTCATGCGGCACCGCCTTGTGACCAACTTTCACGCGGAAGCGGATCACCAGACCGCCGATTCCATGATCGAAAAACTGGTCGAACACGCGACTCGATTAGCAGCTGTTCCCAGCTTGGCCGAACGGGTTTCCGGAGTTTTGGCGAAAGAGTCTGGCTCGACGAGATAGTCCCTCGCGAATCATCTCCAAGTAAGACGGTCTTTCTTTCCAGGCCGTGTTCTTTAGCAAGAACGGCCTAAAAGGCCGTTCTACAGGGGACATGCCTGCTGCGTGGTCATCAAGCGAGACCCGCCCCTTGGTCATCAATGCCTTGCTTCTTGCATCAATGCCTTGCTTCTTGACCGTAGAGAGAACCTCCGTGTCGCGTGTGATCGCCCGGCCTTGGCGATAGACTCTCCTCCCGCATGCTGATCCCGCTGAGCCTGTCCCATCACCCCCCTTGCCGAGATGCTTCATGGCCAAAAGCCACGATCACGATCATTCCCACGATCACGATCATTCCCACGATCACAGTCACGACCACTCTCACGATCATTCCCACTCTCACGACGATGGGCACGATTGTGGGCATGACCACGATCACGATCAGGATGAAGATGGTCCGCACTGGCAAGTGCTGGCCGACCCCAATGAGGTCAAGCTGCATGGGAGCGACGACTGGTCGATCCGCTGGACTGTTCTCGAGGACGGCGTCTCCGCCGGGGTCGAACTGTTCGAGTTGAAGAACGGTCCTCTGACGTTGTGGGTCAGCCCGACACGCGGGATGGGGATCTGGCGGGCGGAGTACCAGGGAATTCCGATCGGCTGGGAGTCGCCCGTGCGGCGGCTGACGCATCCGCGGTATGTCGACTTGAAGTCGCGTAACGGCCTTGGATGGCTCGACGGATTTAACGAGTTGCTGGTGCGATGCGGCCTCGCCTTCAACGGTCCGCCGGGGCCGGATGCGGGAGCGAAGAGTCCCGTCGAGTCGGATCTGACCCTGCATGGCCGGATTGCCAACCTTCCCGCCCATGATCGCGAGGTCGACGTCGATCCGCTCACCGGAATCTTGCGGATCACGGGGGTCGTCGATGAATGCACGATGTTCGGGCCGCAATTGCGTCTCGAATCGACTGTGAATACCGTGGCGGGCTCGAACGGATTCGAAGTCGTCGACGAGGTCACAAACCTCGGCGGCAGCCCGACCGAGTTCGAGCTGCTCTACCATACGAACATCGGTGAACCGTTCCTTGAAGCAGGCTCGCAGATCGTCTGCCCGATCGCCGAGATTGCCCCCCGCGATGCGAGGGCTGCCGAAGGCATGGCCACGCACGCGGTCTGCCAAGGCCCAACGCCCGGTTACGCGGAGCAGGTCTACTACCACCGGCTCCTGGCGGACGCCGCCGGACGGACGGTGACGCTCCTCAAGAACAAGGCCGGGAATCGCGGGATCAGCCTGCGATTTTCCACGCGCGAACTGCCGTGCTTTGTCACCTGGAAATGCACCCAGGCCG
>JAYSVZ010000085.1:0-7765 GCA_043718305.1 Planctomycetota bacterium
GCTCGCGTGATGTTCCGCGATGACATGCTGGTCGATCTGGTCAAGCGGATGCCGAAGTCCGTTCACGACATGAACTTGACCCGCGGGATGCAACGCCGCGATTACCAGTCGTACGCGGAAGAGATCATCCGCGTGATTCATGATGCGGTGTCACTCCCTCCCAGTGAGTGGCCCCAATCGCCAGCGGGGCGCGCCAATCCACCGCTGGATGATGTCCTGACAAAGCTGTTGAGTTTGGCGCTTTCGAACCGCTGTGCCGAGATGAACCTTTCGATGTCGCTGGTTGGCACGATGTCGGACCTCGACGAACTGATGCGGTGGCACGTCTTCGACAACCAGCGCGGCGAACTGCCGAAACTGATGTCGGGCTGGCGGGCCGAAGTCTGCGGCGATCTATTGACCGATTTGCTGGATGGCAAAGTTTCGCTTCGCGTGAGCCATCCCAAGTCAGACGCCCCGCTCCGGTTTGAGCGGCGGTAACGTGCGTGGTAACAATCATGACCCACTGGGGGTGATGAGGGCCACCTCGAGCACGCGCTGGCGGCGGACCTTACGGACGATGACGCGGAAACCCGGCTGGTCGACGACCTCTCCGCCGGTGGGGGCATCGCCCAGATGGCCAATGATCCAACTGCTCAGGTTATGGACCTCCCCTTCGGGCGGGCACGACTCTAGGTCGAGCCCCGTCTGTTCCCGAAGTTTCCCCAGCGAGATCCCCCCGCCTGCGACCCACCCGGCTCCCGACTTCATCAGATGCACCGGGAGCAGATCGTATTCGTCCTGGATGTCACCGACGAGCTCCTCAATAATGTCTTCGAGGGTAATCATCCCTTGGACCACACCCGAAGTATCGCAGATCAGGGCGATGTGCGTGTGCTCTTTCATCAGTTGTTCGAGGACTTGCGAGATGACCTGGTGATCGAGGATCCGAGGGATGTTCCGCACGATCCCGCGAAGCGACGGGTCTTGCGGATTGAGTTTCATGAACGCGATGATGTCCTTGAACGTCGCGTAGCCCATGATCTTCTGCGGGTTGCCGGGTTCGGTGGTGACCGGGAACCGCGTGTGCATGTCGAGATGTGCCCGCACCAGACAGTCGGCAATCGAATCGTTCAGATTCAACATGCTGATGTCTTCCGCCGGGAGCATCACCTCTTCGACCGGGCGGCTCGAGAGCCGGGCGGCCCCGAGGATGATGTTCTCTTCGCGAGCCCCGATTAACCGCGAGGTCCGCGCCAGGCTGGCGATCGCCCGCAGCTCCTGCAGCTCCAAAGCCTCGGTGCGAGCATCGGCATGCGGCTTCGGCGTCCAAAGTTTCTCACTCAGGTCCATTAGTCCCGACGCGGACGACTCCAAAATCCACACCGCAGGCCAAACGCTCAGCGAAAATAGTTTCATCGCGGGGGAAAGCCGCAGCACCACCCACTCTTTATTTCGCAAGGCAAACAACTTCGGGACCAACTCGCCAATCACGATCGTCACAGCGGTCAGGGGGATCACGAGGACGAGAATCGCCAGCAGGGCGGATGTCCCCTGACTTAAGCCCCAATCCTTGAGAATCGGTTCGATATGTTCGCGCGCGCTGCTGCCGCCGGTCGCTCCGGCGACGAGTCCCACGAGGGTGATCCCGAGCTGGACCACGGCGAGGCTCTTCTCGATGTCCTCTTTCATGACCAGCGCGGCCGAGGCCCCCGTGCGACCGTTCTTAATCAGGGTCTGCAGCCGGGAAACGGTGATGGAAGCGAGGGCAATCTCATACGCGGCAAAAATCGCGTTGACGAAGACCATCAACAAAACAACGAACAGTTCCATACGCTCCACGGGGCCTCATCAGGGGGCAGCGAAGTCCGTTCTCCAGCAGCCAGCGACCCAAGGATCGCGAACCGGGAGACTTCGCCGTTCCTCAGACTATCGTGGAGAATGAGCGGCAACGCAACGAAAGCCGTGAGGAGTGGCCGATTTCGTGTGCGTTTCAGTTCGTCACAGCGGAAGTCGCCCAGCTTCCCACTTCCGGCCCAACGGGCCTCCTGCTCATCCAACGAACTCTATGGAGAAATACATTGCAACCACCTATCCAAGAACATGTTACGTCATGCGGTTGAAGCGGAACCGAGTCGCTTGGACTTCCATACTTCGGACGGGGATGACCAGTCATTCTTGGCGATCCGGTCTCGGTATGGTCCATGTGCTGCGGTTCGTTGGCTGGGTGACACAACAAGTCGAGCGGTTTCACCTGCATGCCAAACTCGCCGATCTCCCACTGACGATCTTGATGCGCGACAACGACGTAAAATACCCGCCCACCTTCGACGAAGTCTTCTGCAATGCAAACATCGAAGTCCCCCAAGATGCCCACGCGCTCGCCGAACGAAGCGGTGGAGGAATGGCTCGTAGATCCCGACGAACTCGCGCCACGCCTGAGCAACCGCCTTGGTCGGCAGACGCAGGATCAAGCTGGCTCGAGTGTCCGGGACGCGCGGCATCGTTCCTCCGTTCGGTAGGTATAGTATATACGACCGAGGGGGAGGAATCTTTCACGGAAAAGCATCTCAGTCCCTTTGGAGTCGCTTAGATGTGACGTTAATATGAATCGATGGTCAAACCGCCAAAACACCAGCGTAGCATTAAACGCGGCCTGCTCATCGATTGGCCAGAGTGTGCCCCTGCGCCCGAAGATGTTGCAAGACTCGTCAAATTGCGAGGGAACACCGAACACAAGACTTATCCTTCCCGCTTCGGACCACCGGCGAATTTTTCCGACAAGGCCAAGTGCGATCAATTTGATGAAAAAGTGTGGCCCACGCTCGAAAAAGCATTGCAGGAGGCGATTCTCAAAGGGTTTGTCGGCGAGTTTCGCGGTCATTTTCCCAGTCGGGCTTGGGTGTGGATCAACGGCATCCTGCATGAAGCACGTCTTGAAAATTAGGAACTCGGTCACTATCACGGGTTCCCAATTGACCAGCCGGGCTACCCGCTTCCCATGGAGCGTCTGAAGGAGGCACCTCATGTCCAAATCCCTTTGGCTTGAATATGAACCCGTTTCTCAGCCAGCGTCCAAGGATCCTGTGGAGCGCATGACTTGGTGCGCCTTGAGAATTCGAATCGGGGAGCGATTCGTCACTCGAGTTTGGGATAAGTCGACGCGTGCCGAACGGATGGCTTTGTATGTGCCCGCTTTTCCGATCGCAGAATGGATCGCGGCGAACTGGTGGTTCTTGTGGAATGAAGGGAAACGCCAGGCGGATTCCTGGAATTGGGGGATGCGGCACTGCCTGCGGGGAGCGGACTCTGCTTTGCTGCTGCCAGCGCTCAGCTTGTTCAATGACGGGAAATGCCAGCATGCCTCATGGGTCGCAGATTTGGAGGGGGCACTCCCTCATATGCCTGCTGAGTTTGTGAGTTTTGGGGACGAAGTGCTGGACCCTGTGCAGAGTTGTCACGCACTCTCTCAATTTGTCAGTGACACTCTGGACCGAGTGCGAGATCTCGATGTGGAACGAGTGCGTGAATTGCGTTCTCTTTGGCGAGCGATTCGATCGGCAGACAAAGAGGAGACTGACTTCTGTCGACTCTCCGGACGAGTTGGTGTCGACCCATACAATCCAGATGAAATGACGGACGAATTGGCGAAGCTCATCGTCACCGAATTCCAGGAGAGTGACTCGCCACTCGTCACGGATCTGCTTGACGTTGCTGAACCCAGCACTCTCGGCCAGCAGTGGCAATGGATCAATAAGACGAACTCAGCACTTGGACTCGGACCTCGTTGCTCAGATGTCAGATTCCCAATGCCCAAACGCGATTTGGTTCCTCCCCAATTCGGCTATGAGCTGGCGCGGACAATCCGCAATGTCGCGGAGCTTTCGGAATCCAGTCGAGTGGATTCGATCGAACGTCTCTCTGAACCAGTTCTCAGAAGCACGTTCAGAGTTGAGAACATGAATCATGTCCCCGGAACTGGGATCAAGTCTCTGATTGGACAGACATCCTCTCAAGACATTGTTGCTGCAGGTCCACAACCTCCGCGAGAGGAAGACCAACGATTTCTCGCAGCGAGAAGCCTCTATCAGGCGGTTGTCACATCTCGACCAAGTCAGCGCCTTGTCACTGACTCATTGGCATGGGATCAGAGAGCGTCACGAGCTTTCGCCGCCGAACTGTTGGCCCCACAACAGGCACTCAAAAATCGAGTCTCCCACTCTGTTGCGGATCAGATTCTTGTCGAAGAGTTGGCAAAACAGTTTGGGGTCCGCACCATCGTCATCGAAAAGCAGTTGGAGAATGTGGGAATCGCCATCTCAACTGACTGACCTTGGGTCGTGGCAATCGTTTCGAACATCGATCGCTTTCGCGGGGTGGCACCGGTTGGCTCGTTTTGGAGCCGACCGGTGTGCCTTGGCACAAGAGGTGTGAAGTGATAAGTCTCTCGATGTCAGAACCTCTTTCGGCTCCACCGCCCCGATAGCCCAAAGCGGCAACCGGGGCCACCCCGGCACAGCCGCAACCGACGTGGAAGCAGTCAGCAATCAGCCAGAAGGCTCATCAAGAGACCACTCTGTAATAAAAAAACGGGAGTGTTTGCACGCCCCCGTTTTGTGGGTGAATGGCTCACCCGTGGTCATTGTCGAAGTCAGAATTCTGACGAATTCTGCGACCAGTTCTAGCGGCCGAAGAGCCACTCGTTCTTCTTACGCTCCATCTCCATCAGCTTGCCGAAGACACCTTGACGGTTGCCAGTGACGCGACCCGAGCGGGTCCGGCCAGCAGCCTGGGCAGGAATCTGGCTGGCGACGACGAACAGGGCGACCAGACCAAATACGATCAACTTGCGCATGGAAGTCTCCAATTAATGGCGGCAGTGTCAGGGAACACCCCGCCCGGAATTCGGGTGGCCCACTGCCCCCCGATACGGTGATGTCAGAGGAAGTTGCGGTCCCCTTCGAGAGGCTTCATCAGCCGTTTCTGCCGGTCGGCTCCACTCAAGTGCCATGAATCGGCGGTTGTTGCCGATAGAGAATGTGCGAATCGCCAGTTGTATCAATTGTGAGGCGGTGAGGTGATTCCTGGTCGCCCCTACAGGCCGCAAATCCGGCACCGGTTTCCGCAGGTTGCCTGCGGTTCATAATCACCCTTGAAAACACTATTCCCCGAGGCGCTGCGGGACTCGATAACGGAGGGGCGACCCAGCGGTGCGTCAAGTCACGCATTGGGGGCACATCCTTCGCGCGGGAAAGAGCCCACGCGATTTCCAGATGCAGGGACCAGCGGCTCCGACGCCTTTGTGACTTTCGGCACACCATGGTCCGCACGTTTTATCAATCATTGCTATGGATCGCGTGGGGATTGACCGTCTTGTGGTTTTCGGTCGGCTTCGCACCACGGAGCGTTCGCGGGCAAGAAACACCGGTTCCGGTCTTCTCGTTCGAAGAGGCGGTTTCGTTCGACGTTCCGATGGCGGTCCCGGCGGGATCATCTCTGGACGAGTTCGAGGCGGAACCAGCCCCTCCGACTTTCATCCCCCAGGATATTCAGTCGGCCCCCACGATCGGCACGGCCAACGCCCCTCACTATTGGATCGTCAGCTCGCGCTGCGACGTTCAACACAAGCGAGAAGCTCACATCAATGATGGCGTACTCGATGTCTATCAGCGAACCCCCGACGGAGCCTTGCAAGCCACCGACATGGGGGCGCTCTCAGCCCAGATCGTCCCCGGCATTCCAGTGCTGATCTGTGTACACGGCGTCTTTGTCACCTGGAACGATGAATGTGTTGAGTCGCATGCCGCCTACCAATGGATTCGGAATGCCTGCCCCCAACTTCCGCTTCAGGTAATCTTTTTCACATGGCCCAGCGATGGCCGGATTACGGGCATTCTCCCCACCGATGTCGCGATCCGCGGGCGACAATCGGAATTCAACAGCTTCCATCTGGCTAAGGTGATCGAGTCACTCCCCGAGTCCTGCCCCGTCTCCTTTCTCGGGCATAGTCTCGGCTGTCGTACCATCTTGTCGACAATCCATCTGGCGGGCGGCGGTGAGATCCAAGGGATGACCTACCCCGGTTCAATGGGAGCAAATCGGCGATACCGCGCGGTGCTGACAGCCGCCGCGCTCGATCATCACTGGATGAATCCGAAGGATCGATATGGCTGCGCGGTGGCACGTTCGGAGTGCGTGGTGATCCTTCGCAGTCGGAAAGATCTGGCGCTGGTGACCTACCCGTTCCATCGTCTCTTTGCGGGGCGGGCGTTGTCCCATAGCGGTCTGACGCGTCGTGATGAGCGGAAGCTGGGAAGCCTTGGTCAGAAGGTGATCGAGATCGATGTCACGGAATACGAGGGGTACAACCATCTTTGGCCGGGGTACTTCACCGTCCCTGAAATCGCAGCCCAAATTGCCCCATACCTGTATTACCCAGGCACCGCTCAATTCACGACTCCCATTGGGGATGACATGCCCCCCGTGGAACCATTGCCCAGCGAGCCGTCTGCCGCACCGACGCTGCCCGAAGCCCCGGTTCCCACACCGGTCCCGACTGCGCCAGAACCCGTCACACCAGAACCCGTCACACCAGAACCCGAGGCCACCCCACCTGAGGACGACTTCCGCCAAGCCCCCCAGCGGCAAGCAGTCTCCCCCGGACGAAGCGTTGATCGTGATCGGATTCCGCTGTTCATTCCCAAACAGGTCATTCCCAAGCAGGTTTCCAGTCTGTAACGTGATCGTGTAAGACGACTCCGAGTTCCCGAGATGATGTTAGCAGTGCGACCACACCGCCCTTGACTCTCAAAGTAGCGTCTGGCACCCCGTCGGCGACGATTCTCTTTCCTCTAATCGCCTCTCCCCCGAAGCTCTGCGTCGCCTCGCCCACGACACCCAGAACCGAGAAGTCTTGGTTGCGTGAAACGGACTTCCCGATCAGAATGAACTCAGCCGATGAAATCACTTGGGAAACAACCCAATGTCAAAGCCAAAAATGGAAGAACGAGTCGCCGCACTGGAGTTGCAGATGCAGCGCGATGGCCCGCGCTGTTCATTCTATCCTGTCCTGTCGATGAAACACAGATGCGGCCCCGCTGCGGCATCAGCGGACAGTCCTGGAGGGGGGAACCCACCATGCCTGACTGAAATCAACCGTGGACGAAACACGATTCACTCGCATCTCAAACCATCGTGAGCGCTGTTCGCAGTTCATCCAGTAGCAAACCGGCCCGCTGCTTGCGTTGCTCAGCTCCATCAAAGCCCCAGGCTGTGCGCGGTCGGATCATGCCGATCTCCCAGTCTTCGCCGTCGCGGATGGTGCCGATGACGACGAAGTAGCGGGACTCGGAGGCATCGCCCCCTTCCTTGGTCACCAGCGCCTCTTCCACGCGGACGGCGGTCAAAGCGGTGAGCGGAATCGTCCAGCGTTCTTTGTCGCCTTCAAAGACGATCGCTTTGCGGCGACGGTTGACCTGGAGAAAACCAAAGTCTGCCGAGCGCGAGATGACCTTGGGCCACATGTCGCGATTGTAGAGCACCACGGGGAAGACATCTTCATCTTCGACATCCAGAAGCGGACTGAGCCGCGAGCGCAGGGCTTGCCGACCTTGTGAGATCAAGATCGCAGCCTCAATGAACTGCGAGATCGTCAGCAAAATCATAAAGCTCAGAATGAATCCCCCCACCGAGGCGATCCCCAACAACGACCGCTGTATCACGGTGAATTCACCCCAGCCGCGCCACAGGGCGATGAGTCCCCAGATCATTCCGATCAGGCCCACGA
>JAYSVZ010000086.1:0-7755 GCA_043718305.1 Planctomycetota bacterium
ATGCCGGGAGACCGCGATGCCTGTCTTTCCTCAGGAATGGATGCCTATGTTTCAAAGCCGATTCGTCCCGCCGATTTGCTTGCTACAATTCGCTCTCTCACACTTGGAGCCTGCAACCTGGAAGGGGTCACCAGTTCCCAACAGAGGGAGGAGGGTCGCGTGTCCAATGTGCTGATTCCCGAAGAGGCCCGCATCAATTGGGACATCGCGCGGTCCGCCGTGTTAGAAGATGAAGAGTTGCTGGCGGAGATCGTCGACGCCTTCCTGTCGGAAGCTGACATGCTGGTCCAGCAAATCGATCAAGCCCTGCTCACGGGAGATGCCCCGACAGCAGCGCGGGCAGCGCATACTCTGAAGAGCAACCTCCGAACGTTTGGTGTCCCCGTCGCGATGACGCTGCAGGAGATGGAATATTCCGCCAAATCGGGACTGCTGGAACCACTGCAGTCCGTGTGGCGCGACACACGGCCACTGGTCATGAGCGTGTCGGGCCAGATGAAAGATCGGCCGTAAGCACTCACTAAACACAATGAAACGGGACGAGATCGGCCAGCCAAAACCGACTGAGTAGGCGGGCGGGCAAGGAGAGTCTCCCCGTAGGATGGGCTTTCGACACATCGTGTTCCTGCCTCCGAGTAAGAATGGCAACGGAAGCTGGATTTTAACGCAAAGTCGCGAAGTCACAGAGTCGCCAAGGAAGAGGCCGGCATGATCCGGAGGGTTGCTTCACGGGCAGGAATCTAGTGAAGAAGATCGAGGCTTTGCAGGGATGACTGAATTCTCGGCCCATCCCGGAGGGATCTGAGAAATTAGCCGGTGGTTGAGCGCCAGCGACACCACCGGAAACGCCTGGCGCTCAACCACCGGCTAATTTCTGAGACCCCTACCGGGGTCGGGCAAGCAACATTCACTCTCTATTTACGGGTGGCGGGAATTCGCGACTTCCCCCATTGCAACTCTGCGCCTTGGCGTCTTTGCGTTGACCTCTTTCGAGTTGTGTAGAAGGGACGGCCAGGAAAGGCCGTCCTACGGGGTATTTCTATTCCCGCCACTTGCCTTACTCAACGCCACAGTTCCGCTCGATCTCCAGAGCCTTCTCCGACATGAACACCTTGCGGAGATTGAGCGGGTCAGCCTCTTTTTCAACGGTCCGGCCCGCTCGGCCCTCGGAACCTGCTTGCTGCGTCCAGGGGTCTTCTGACTTGGCTCCGTCAGCCTCGCGCAGGCGTAACTTGGAAAACAGGCCGGTCCCGCTCGAAGCACATCCGGAGAACGTCAAGACGCCCGCGACTCCGATGACGATCAGAGAGGCCAGGAGCTTCCGAGGCAGGAGGCGAGAGCGGAGTGGGAGCATGAGACGGCACACCTGGGAGATCGGCGACATCGCAGCCGTCAGTCGACGGCTGCCGATGGAGGTGTTGTCCGGGAAGCTCGTCCAGGCGTCTATCGGGATCAGCGTTCATTCATTGCTGAGCGGCAGATAATGCCGATTCAGGCGGCCTCGTGAAGTTGCGGCGATCACTCATTGGGCGACTTGGCCCGCACGAGCCAGCCCACCAGGACGCCCTGCGTCCGGATGCCCGCCGACTGGAGCCATTGCCGAAAGGCGGTCCCGGGGATTCGTACGAACTCCGATTGAAACTGATCGCTCACGGCAGGCTCGATGAAGCGCCCGATCGTCGCATCTCGTTCGTAGAGTGACTTGTATCCCCCGGCAGCGTACGCCTGCCACACCAGCCATTCGGTGGACCGCACGCGGGGGATGTACATCCGCGTGCCGGGTTCGCGAATCAGGCGGTCGCGGAGTTGTTGGTGAATCGGCTGTTCAACCCACGGTTCAAACTCTTCGGGCTCCACCATGTCGGCAAACTCCAGCTTCGGCCCGAGTTTGTAGAACGAGTCGGGAAGCCGTTCGCGGTAAGAGACCGGGAAGATGATCGTCTGGACCTGGGCCTCATCGGCGCTGACCAGGATCGGGCGAAGGGCCTGGATCTCCATTGAGTAGCGCCGACTATACGCATCTCCCGCATAGTCATTCGGTGCGATCAAGGAGTCGATGAGACAGACTCCGCACACCAGCCAGGCGACTTTCGTGAACGGGCCGGACTTCAATCGCTGAGCGATATCCCAGACCACCGCAGCCGAGGCAATGCACAGCGGGACAAGAATTACCGTCAGGTATCGCGATGCCGAAGAGACAAACGTGAACGGATTCAGATTGACGGGCATGAACAGCAGGAACAAGCTCATCACGACGATGATGCTTCCCAGCACAAGCATTCGCCGATCCTTGAAGGCTCGAAGACAGACCGCCGCATAGCCCAGCAGTCCCACCAAGCCACTGAAGAAACCGGGATCGACAAAGAGCCACTGCGCGTATTGCAGGCGATCCAAAACTTGAAGCACAACCTGCCGCCACAAGGCTCGGTCGTCAGGCTTCGCCCCTTTGACCATGATGTCGCGATACCCACCGAAGTGATCGAAATACGGGAACAAATGCCCCGAGTCGAAATAGCACAGTCCCGTCGAAAGTCCGAAGGCCACAGCCGCCCCCACCCCATAGGCTGCGACCACACCGAGGAGTGACCGCACAGGCTTTCCGGCAGTCGCGAGAATGGCCAGGAAGCCGATCCCGGTCATCAGATAGTAGACCTTGGCACTGAAGGCCAGGACCACAAAGAACCCCGCCGCCGCCGCTGGCCCGAAGGTGAGGGACTTGGTCAGTCGAGAAAAGGCGGCCAGTTCAGCGGCCAAGAAAAAGACGCTCAGGGAGTCCGGCAACGCCTGGACATCGTTGACGACATTATTGGGGTGGATCGTAAACAGGAACGCGGCCAGCAGGCTCACCGGATCGTTGAACCACTCACGAGCTGCGCGGGCGACCAGGAGCGTTGTTCCCGCGCTCAAGAGAAAGACCAGGCTGGCCATGCCTTCCAGATGCATCCCAAAGACCTGCCCCCACGCCCACAGCAAGGCGTTCCATAGAATCCGTTCGTAATAGACCGACCGTAACACTCGCGCTTCGGGGTGACCAAAACTGGAGGCTGCGGTAACCCAGCGCTGATCGTCGCCGCCGTAGTACCAGCCAAAGCTGAAGGCTCGCAGGCACATGCCAACGACCACAATCCCGACAAGCCAGCCCCAGTAACGCCGGGCCGAGAAGCGAGGTTCCATCGACAGATCGTCGGACGACTGTGGTATCGGCGATACGTTTGAAGACTGTGAAGCAGGCATGACCGATGGCATTCAGGTAAGGGTGTTCCGAAACAGAATCGATTGTGCAATCGCGATATTTCAGAGGGACGATCGTCGTGGTTCGCTCCGCAAACCAACGTTGGATCGCGGAGCGATCCACGACTATCGTGCCAGTGATTCATGCACTAGCCTTTCGAGACACGATCATGCAGTGCGTGTAAGGCACCCGCAAGAGGTCGTGTCGGACGGAGACCTCGACGGACGGAAAGGCTTTTCGAATCCGCTCGGCGTAACCATCGGGAGCCCGCACCGACTGTCCCGAATCCCTCGATGCCATCCAGCGAGCGAACCAATGTTGCTGTTCGACAAAGGCGGGATCGAGTGTGACAAAACGGCCCCCGGGAGCCAGTCGATCGAAGACAAGCTGACAGAGTGCGTCGACCACACTGTCATCGAGATGATGCAACACGCCGATGCAAATGGCCAAATCGAAGGGACCGGGAACTTCCTTTTCTAAGGTTTCCAAACTCCCACAGTGAAAGGTGGCCTTCTCGCCGTAGAGCGTTTTCGCCGACTCGATATGGTCTCCATTGAGATCGATGCCCGTGTAAGCGACCTTTCCGAGGTACGGAAACATAGTCCCCGGACCGCAGCCGAAGTCGAGGACGCGCTCACCCGGTTGCGGCCGAATACACGCCGAGACGATCTCTCTTCGGAACCGATCCGCCCCCAGCATGTTTTGGATCGCGGAGTACACGAACGGAATCTGCGTGAGTCGATAGAGACCCGTGATGCGTTGACTCATAGTGTGACTCCCGATGGATCGTTCCCTGCCGAGAAGACCTGGCGCACGGTGTATTGCGGCTTGCAGTTCACGTTCAGATGAAGCCGCCCCACGTACTCTCCGATGATGCCGATCGCCAGAAGCTGCAGCCCCCCGAGTGACAGCACGGCCACAATGGTCGATGCATAACCGGGCACGGAGATGTTGTGGGCCAGAGCTTGGAACAGGAAGTAAGCCCCGACCGCGAACCCGAAGAGCGAGGCGATTAACCCAATCGCCGAGGCCACCTGCAGGGGGAGCAGCGAAAAGTTGGTGAAGAGATTGAGCGCCAGCGCCACCAGCCGGGCGATGGAATAGCCCGATCGTCCGCGTTGCCGAGAGTGGTGCTCAACCGCGACCTCTCCGACCCGCTGAGTGTTCCAGGCCAATAGCCCATCAATGAACGTGAAGTTGAGGTTGTACGAGAGGATCGCCTGAAGTAGCTCACGGCGAATGGCCCGGAACGAAGTCACGGTGGCGCGGGTCTGGAACACGCACCGATAGAAGGCATTCACCACCCATGATCCCAGGTTCCGCCCCGCTGCGTGCTGCTTCTGATGCGGGGCTCCGTAGACCAAATCGTGTCCCTCGTTCAACAGCGCGTGGACCAGTCGGGGAATCTCCTCGGGAGGATTCTGCAAATCATCATCGATCGTCACGATGACATCGCCGCGAGTGTGACGAAAGCCGCACATCAGGGCATTGTGCTGACCAAAGTTCCGCATCAACCGAATGATCGTGATGACCTCGGGATCACTTGCTCGCAACGATTGCAAGATTTCCCAGGTGGCATTGGGACTCCCGTCGTCCACGAAGACCAGTTCGTACGCCAACCCCGCAGCTCCCAGGCTCGCCTTGGTGCGGGTGGCCAAATCGACCAAATCCTGCTGGGTGTGATAGACCGGGACGACAATCGAAACGAGCATGACAACATCTCTCTAGGACTTGGTCCGCGGTTCGAGGGTCGCCAGATACTCTCGCTCGGCGAGTCGCAGCTTCTCTAAGGATCGCACCTTGAGGGTCTTCGCCGGGCAGCCAGCCACGACATGCCCTGGCTCCACATCACGCACGACCATTGAAAGCGCGCCCACTGCGGCCCCTTCATGGAGATGAACATTCGGCATGATCACGCTCCCGGTTCCGACGATCACATGCCGCCCCAGAGTCACGGGCCCCGTGGTATTGTGCTTGAACTGACCGGGCACGGTTCCGTTGGTCAGCGAACCGCCCGTGTAGTCATCGCTCGTTGTCCAGACACAGACGTTCGGAGCAATCGTCGTAAAGTCCTCAAACACCACGCGGCCACCGCTCCCGTTGATGAGGGTATGAGCGGCGATATGCACATTATTCCCCAGGACCACACCCGCTTCGCTCGCAGTAATGATCGCATACGCATCAATCCGGGTCCGATCTCCGATCGAGATCATTCCCGGGTTGAAGAAAAGGGCGTGCCGCGTCACTCGGACATCGTTTCCGACAGCGGCAAACCCCATCCCCAATAATTCGTCTCTGGTGAACAGCATGAACAGCTCCGAACGATCCGCGAACGACACTGACGACCCTCTGAGCTGGGTCATCCCGCCCGCTGCACGCGCTCTGCGGAGCCTTCAAACTGCGAGAGGACTTGGCTAGTCACCGATCGCTGTTCGTCGTTTGTGATCTCATAATACATCGGCAACCGGACCAGACGCGATGACAGATCTTCCGTGACCGGCAAGTCCCCATCACCGTACCCATAGGTCCGCCCCACCGGCGAGGTGTGCAGCGGGACATAGTGGAATACCGCGTGAATCCCTTGGGATTTCAGGTGAGACAGCAGCGCTCCGCGTTTCTCAGCCGTGGGCATAATGGCGTAGAACATATGGAAGTTCGACACACAGTCCGCCGGAACATGCGGGAGTTGAACACCATGCTCTGCGACAAGACCTTGCAACTGCTCACGGTAGAACTCGTAGATCGCTCGCCGTCGTTCGGCGATCTCGTCGAGCATCTCTAACTGGCCATACAGGAAGGCCGAGCAGATCTCGCTGGGGACATACGACGAACCAATGTCGACCCATGTGTACTTGTCGACCTCGCCGCGAAAGAACTTCTGCCGGTTGGTTCCCTTGTCACGCAGGATCTCGGCTCGCTCGCGAAAGCGTTCATCGTTAATGCACAGGGCGCCCCCTTCACCGCAGATGTAGTTCTTCGTCTCGTGGAAGCTGTAGCACCCGAGATGGCCGATCGACCCCAGGGCCCGCCCTTTGTAGAACGAGTTGACCCCTTGTGCGGCGTCTTCCACGACGATCAGATTGTGCCGACCGGCGATCTCCATGATCCGGTCCATCTCGCAACTGACACCGGCATAATGGACGACGAAGATCGCCTTGGTTCGTTCCGTGATCGCTTGCTCGATCCGGTTTTCATCGAGATTTAACGTATCGGCCCGGACATCCACGAAGACCGGTTTGGCCCCCAGTCGGGCGACTGCCGAGGCCGTCGAGACAAAGGTATACGAGGGCATGATAACCTCGTCCCCCGGCCCCAGATCGCACAGAATGGCCGCCATTTCCAGGGAAGCTGTACAGGAGGGGGTCAGCAAGACCTTGGGGATCGCGAACCGTTCCTCCATCAGCCGGGAGCAGGCTTTGGTGAAATACCCATCCCCCGCGATATTCCCGTACGTCACCGCCTGAGCAATGTAGTACAGCTCTTTGCCAGCCACGAACGGTTTGTTGAACGGGATGCGCATGAGTTCCACTCGGCCCACCAAGACGCGCCGACCAGCCCCCACGGCAGGACTGACATTCGCGCATCTCAATCTCGGCCTGTAGGAATATCCCTTGAGCCGACGATCGTCAATGCCCGTCCGTGAAATGGGGATGAGTCGGCGTTTAGAGTTCACGGTGAGTTTCGGTCACGACTGGCCAGTGTGTTCCATTTCAGCAGGAAATACGAAGCCACAGCGCGCAGCCTCCGGACGGAACCCAATCCGGCAGGGCTTCCAAGGTGTGAAAATGCCACGGATTCCCAGCGTTTCCAGCAGTCTCAGAGGCAGAGGTGGAACCACGGAACACACGGAATACACGGAACAGAACCGGGAGGAAATCGTTCGCAGGGCCGTCACTTTCCGGTTGTCACATCCCCGAAAGACAGACTTTCGCCTCTCAGCGAGACGTTCGAATGACGCTTGGTTTCCTCATTTTTTCGGTGTATTCCGTGTGTTCCGTGGTTCAACTTTCTTGTTTTGGAAATGAATGCAGGCTGTGATTAAACATCCGGCACGATGGGCTGGCGAGTTGAACTCCGTGGTGTGAGGCGAGCGGACACAGAAAGCTTACCGGGTAGGACGGCCTTTCCAGGCCTTTCAGGCCGTCCACGGTTGACGCGAGCAGCGAGACGGCCTGGAAAGGCCGTCTTACGGGGAACATATATCCGACCGCTCGCCTTAGAGCAATTTCCGAACTGGTCTTCAGTTGCGGATTTGGAACACTTATTCACGCTAATCAACACTCATTCGGAGCCGGATTTTGAGATGCTGCTCAATTGTAAAGTTCTTCTGGATTAGTGAAGATCAGTGAAGATTAGTGTTCCCCACTCCGGCTTGAGGGTGAATTTTCACGGAAGACCAATTCTAAAAATTCTCTAGCACCTTGGAAGCCCTGTCCAATCCGGTGACGGGAAGTGGGCCGCAAGAAACTCAAAAAACGCAAGTCCGAGGCCAGCTCTTCTTTTGCGTTTTTTGAGTTTCTTGC
>JAYSVZ010000087.1:0-7742 GCA_043718305.1 Planctomycetota bacterium
GGGTCTGCCGCTGCGCAGCTGACCCTGGGCTACGAGACGAGACCCCGTCGGGGTCAAAGACCGGTCCGATTCTGAATTCACCGACGTTGGGGACGCACACACGTTGGCGGAGTGCGGCTTCCGCTTTTAGTCGCCTTGAGGCCGAACTCCAACCCATCCATTAAATCAACAATTCCCGAATCACCCGCGCATCTTCCGGCAACACCGGAATCGGGCGATCCGATGCATCGCGGACAAACTGGTGCGGGTCGATGCCGAGGGTGTGATAGGTCGTGGCCAGCACATCGCGGTACTGGACCGGGCGCGTGGCGGCGTAGGCTGCGCTGGCGTCGGTCGAGCCGATCACCTGGCCCATCGGCAGACCACCGCCCGCGATGAGGGCGGTTTGCACGGGAGCCCAGTGGTCGCGACCGGCGTTCGCATTGATCTTGGGAGTCCGACCGAACTCGCCCCAGACCACCACCAGCACATCCCTGTCGAGGCCCCGCGCGGAGAGATCCTCGATCAGTGCCGAAAGCCCCGTGTCGAACGTGGGTAGGTGTTGCTTCAGATGCCCGAAGTTATTGCCGTGCGTATCCCAGAAGCCATACGCCACGGTCACGACACGGACTCCAGCCTCGACGAGGCGGCGAGCCATCAGCAACTGATCATTCCACAGCGGGCCGCCATCGCCGATATGCTTGGCCGAACCACGTCCGTAGCGTTCGCGAACCTGCGGGTCTTCCTTCTCGACATCGAGCGCCTCAACCAGCTTCGACGAGCCCAAGACATCAAACGCCCGTTGGTAGTTTTGATTCATCGGACCGACGCGTTCCGTCCGTTCGCGAAAGGCATCGAGCTGTTGCAGGAGATCCCGTCTGCGGTCGAACTGCGGCGTCTCGATATACCGCAGCCGCATGCTGGCGATATCTTCGCCATCGGCTTTGACGGGGTTAAAGGCTGCCCCCAACACTCCGGCATCGGGGCTGTTGTAGGGGCGGTGCTGCATCTTTGGGAAGAGGTCAATGAACGGCGGCGTGAGCGGATCGGTGGGGCCTTGCACGCGGGCGATGACTGAACCAAAGCTCGGCTTGCCGTCCCGCTGCGTCTCCCCCATCGTGTAGCCGGTCACGCTTTGGAAGCTGGAGTGCTCATCACGCTGCCCGACCACCGACCGAATCAGCGTGTACTTGTCGGCACACAAGGCCAGCTTCGGGAGCAACTCGCCGATCTGGATCCCATTCACGTTGGTCTGGATCGGGCGGAACTCCCCACGGACTTCAGCCGGGGCGTCGGGCTTGAGATCAAACGTATCCTGATGCGGCAGTCCCCCCGAAAGGTAGACCATGATCACCGATTTCCACGGCAACTGGGTTCCCTGCCGAGCCGCCTGACTCTCGGCTTGAGCCAGATCGGCCAGCGTCAATCCCCCCGCACACGCCAGCCCGCCGACTTGCAAAAAAGACCGGCGAGCAACGCCGTCGCAATAGCGGAACCGAGGTCCGGGAAGGGTGAACATCAACTTCAGCCTGGGGAGGGCCAGCTTCGGTGGGACCACTGCTTCCACCATGGGGCACAGCGGCAAAGGGCGGCATCGACCAGCGGGCGTTTGCCGGATGATCTTTCCCGATCTTAGAGGGGCATCCGGACCGACCTCAATGGCAAAGGATCAAAAAGGATGGATTGATTGAAGTTGGCGAGGCGGTCCAGGCACGGCTGGCCAGTTTGTCACAATGAATATCGACAGACAGGAGTCTCTTGCGGCCCACTCCCCGTCACCGATCGATGGGGTCTCGGCCCCCAGCTGCGTTTGGGTTGCGGTCCGTGGCAGCACTGTGGCTTCGGATTTCCTTTTGCACAGCGCTATCCCCACCTGCGTCGCCGAAAGCTCGCGCCGGTTGTAGCGGACGCATCGCAACTTCCCGTTGACAGCCTCCCCGCTACGCTCGAAAGTCCGTGCATCACCCCTTTGCCACGGACCAGCCCATGCCCCGCGACTTCGCCCACGAGAGCCTCGCTCACGACCCGATTCATGGGTACATCCCGTTTGTGTCGAAGTCCGGCCTGCCCAAGGGGGAGGTCTCCGAACAGGAGATCATCGACCATCCGTGGGTCCAGCGGATGCGGCACATTCACCAGTTGCAGACGGCCTGGTGGGTCTTTCCGTCCGCAGAGCACAACCGGTTTCAGCATGTGCTAGGGGCCATGCACCTCGCCTCGCGCGTCATGGAACAGTGGTACGACTCGCTGCGGGAGTCGTGTGCCAACGTCCCGTCGCGGGCTTATGTCGAATCGCTGGCCCGCATGGCGGCTCTCCTGCACGATGTGGGGCACGGGCCGTTCGGGCATTTCTTTGATGACCAATTTCTCGACCAATACGGCATCACGCACGAGGACATCGGAGCCCGCATCATCGAGACGGAACTCGGCGACCTCCTCCGCCGCATTCGCCGCAATCCCAGCGGCAGCCTGCAACCGCTGGAGGAGATCGATCCGAAACAGATCGCCTTCCTGATCCGGCGGCCCAAGTCGAGCGACCACACCGGACACCCCGACTGGCTGCGGAAGATGCTGTCGCTGTTCAGCGGGATTTACACCGTTGACAACATGGACTTCGTCCTCCGCGACGCGTTCATGACCGGGTTCAACACCAAAGCGTTCGACATCACCCGCCTGATCCACTACAGCTTCTTCACGCCGCAGGGGCTGACGATTCACGTCCGCGGGCTGCCGTCGCTGATTCACTTTATCGAAACGCGGGCCAACATGTTCCGCACAGTCTACTTTCACCGCACGGTGCGGGCACTCGACCTGGCCCTGGAAGAGATCTTCGGCGAGACGATGCCGCATCTATTCCAGGGCAACCCGATCGAGAACTTGTCGGCCTACCGCAAACTGACCGAGTCGTCGCTGCTCGTCGACATCAGCCGCTGGCCGGATTCGACCGATCCGAAATTGAAGGATCTCGGCGAGCGCTGGCAGAAGATCCTCTGCCGTGAGGTCGCCTGGAAAATGTCGGTGGAGAAGTCGATGAACTTCCACACCACCGCTGCCGAGCGGATGACGATCTTCTCGGAGCCAGACTTAGTATTGAAGCGCGTCCGGTCGCGACTGCCGAAGGCGATCGCCGACATCCCGCTCCGCATCGACGTGGCAAGACACTACCACCGCCCGAGCGGCCGCCTCCCCACCGGTGGCCAGAACTTCCTGTTCGACCCCGGCCAGCCCACCCCGGCAGAACTCAACGACGACGAACTCTTCCGCGCCTTGCCGGTCAGCTTCATCATCTTCCGCATCTATGCGCAGGGGCATGCGCATGATAAAGAGCTGCATGCCGCCTTGAATGCGGTGCTGGGAGATGCGACGGATGCGAAGACGAATATGTGAGCCAAGGCAGGCGGGCGAAAATCGTCTACCGTAAGACGGCCTTTCCAGGCATTTCCTGGCCGTCTTGCTGCAACAATCGATCAAGGCCAGCCTGGAAAGGCCGTCCTACGGGGTATTTTTATTCCCGCCACTTGCCTTATGGGTGGCTTTCAGTCTGAACAGTCCGTGGTTGGCAAAGAAGAGGTTCGGCCAGCGTTGGTGGTCGCGGCCTCGACAGTGGTCACTGGTGCTTCGATTCTGGTCCACACCATCGCCGATCGCTCCCTTGGAATCGACACGCCCGCCGATTATGCTGGCTTCGTCGCGAGGAACACTCCCCGTGGGATAGGCTTCCAGCCTATCCGATCCGGGAATGACAGGCTGGAAGCCTATCCCACACACTACCCAGCGGGGGACGCATGCGTCCCCCGTTGTCTTTGAACCGGGCCACGGCCCGACCGCCGAGACGGAACGCGCCTATGAGCAAGCACATCTTTATCACCGGTGGCGTCGTGAGCTCACTCGGCAAGGGGCTCACTGCGGCTTCGATTGGCCTGCTGTTGGAGCGGCGCGGGCTGCGGGTGCGGATGCAGAAGCTTGATCCGTACATCAACGTCGATCCGGGGACCATGAGTCCTTACCAGCATGGCGAGGTCTATGTCCTCGATGATGGGGCCGAGACCGACCTCGACTTGGGCCACTACGAGCGATTCACGAATAGCTTCCTTTCGAAGGCCTCGAACTACACAACCGGCCGCATCTACCAAAGCGTCATCAACAAGGAGCGAGCCGGAGCCTATCTCGGAAAAACAGTCCAGGTTGTCCCCCACATCACCGACGAAATTAAACAGGCGATCCTCGGCTGCGGCGGTCCCGATGTCGATGTGGTGATTACGGAACTCGGCGGGACGGTGGGGGACATTGAAGGACTGCCGTTCCTGGAGGCGATCCGTCAAATCCCGCTGAAGGTCGGGAAGGGCAATTGCCTGTTCATCCACCTGACGCTGCTGCCCTACCTCAAGGCTGCCAAGGAAGCGAAGACGAAGCCGACGCAGCACAGCGTGGGGCAGCTCCGGCAGATCGGGATTCAGCCCGACATTCTCATCTACCGCACGGAGCAGCACCTCGAAGGCGACTACGCCGAGAAGATCGCCCTCTTCTGCAACGTGGAGGAGCGGGCCGTCATCGAAGAGGCGGACAGCCCCGGGACGATCTACGAAGTCCCCCTCGGACTGGCCGACTCGAAGCTCGATCAGTTGATCCTTGAGAAACTTCAACTCTCAGCGGGGGAACTCGACCTGAAAGACTGGCGGGATCTGATCGAGCGAATCAAGCGGTCCAAGCACGAAGTCACGATCGGCATCGTGGGCAAATACATCGAGCACCGGGACGCCTATAAGTCGATCTACGAGGCACTGGCGCATGCGGGATTCCACCACTCCGTGCGAGTCACCTTTCGCCGCATCGAATCGGATGAACTCACGGCGGCCAATGCCGAGAGTCTGTTGGCCGGGCTGCATGGAATCTTGGTTCCCGGAGGGTTCGGCCATCGCGGCATCGAAGGGAAGATCGAGGCGATCCACTACGCCCGGACGCAAGAGATCCCCTACTTCGGGATCTGCCTGGGAATGCAAACCGCCGTCATCGAGTTTGCCCGCAACGTGATCGGCTTGAAGGATGCCAACAGCACCGAGTTCGACGAAGCCTCGCCGCATCCCGTGATCTGCCTGCTCGAATCGCAACGGGAGATCACGGACAAGGGGGCCTCAATGCGCCTCGGCTCCCAGCCGTGCCACCTCGAACCCGACTCCATCGCGGCCAAAGCCTACGGAACGTCCGTGATCCACGAGCGCCATCGCCATCGCTACGAGTTCAACCCCGACTATCGCGAACGGATCGAAGCGGCCGGGATGAAGATCACCGGGAACAGCCCCGACGGCAAGCTGGCCGAAGTGGTCGAGCTGACGAACCATCCGTGGTTCCTGGCGGTGCAGTTCCACCCCGAGTTCAAGTCGAAGCCGCTGACCAGCCACCCGCTGTTTGCCAGCTTCATCGGAGCGGCGATTCATCGGCGGAACGATCGCAGTCTGGCGTAGGCCAGTCGCTCCGCGACGGGCATTCGAGCAGCCGAACATCTCGAACTTCTAGCAACGATGCGCGTGGTTGGAGGCGATGGGGGACACTTTCCGAGAGGCAACATGTGTGGAATTGCCGGAGCTGCCTGGACCCGTCGCTCGGCGGCGATTGACTCATCGCTGTTGAAGCGGATGACCGATCTGATCGTCCATCGCGGACCCGATACCGAGGGGCAACACATCGCCGTGGCCTCGGGGAACTCCGAAGCAGGGGTGGCGCTGGGCTTTCGTCGCCTGTCGATCATCGATCTCTCGACCGGCAACCAGCCGCTCTCGAACGAAGACGGGAGCGTGTGGGTCGCCTTCAATGGGGAGGTCTACAACTACGTTGAGCTGAGAAAAGAGCTGCTCGCGAAGGGGCATACCTTCGCCACACAGACCGATACGGAGGTCATCGTCCATGCGTACGAGGAGTACGGGATCGACTGCCTGCAAAAGTTTCGAGGAATGTTTGCATTCGCGCTGTGGGACGACAGAAACGAGCGGCTGGTGATGGCTCGCGACCGGTTGGGGAAGAAGCCGCTGTTCTATCGCCAGGAAGCGGATCGGCTGAGTTTCGGGAGCGAACTGAAGACGCTGCTGCAAATCCCCGGAGCCCCGCGCGAGGTCGACCCGCAGGCGATCGACCTCTTTCTGACTTACCAATATGTGCCGCACCCCCGCACGATCCTGAAAGGGTATCGCAAGCTCCCCCCCGCGCATTACGCGGTCTACGAGAAGGGACAACTGGCCGTCACACAGTATTGGACTCCGCCCTATCGCTCGGACATCACCCACTCCTTCGCGGACCCCTCTTTGTCCGACTCCGCCCAGTGGAGTGCCGCTGACTGGCAGGCCAAGCTTCGCGAAACCCTGACCGAGGCCGTCCGCCTGCGGATGCGATCGGATGTTCCGCTGGGGGCCTTCCTCTCCGGCGGGATCGACTCGACGATCATCTCGGGGCTGATGCAGTCGCTCTCGTCGCGACCGATTTTGACCTTCTCGATCGGCTTCCCAGTCGAGAAGTTCGACGAACGAAAATACGCCCGCGAGGCAGCCCAGCTCCTCGGCACCGACCACCAGGAGTACATGGTCGAACCGTCAGCCCTCGATACCTTGCCCGACCTCATCTGGCATTACGATGAGCCCTTCGGCGACAGCTCCGCCATCCCGACGATGTACTTGTCCAAAGTTACCCGGCAGAAGGTCACGGTCGCCCTCTCCGGCGATGGCGGCGATGAACTCTTCGCGGGGTATGACCGCTATCAAGCGGTGTTGCTGGCCTCGAAGATCGATCGCCTGCCCCGCTTCGTGAAGTCGATTTGCGGTTGGCCGCTATGGCAGAAGATCCCGGCCCGCATTGAGCAGAAGTCGTTTCGCCGCCGCGTGAAAAGATTCCTCTCCGGAATGGCCGAGTCCCCCGAGCGGCGCTACTTGCGCTGGATCGGCATCTTCGACCAGGACGCCCGATCACGGCTCTACTCTCCCGAGTTCGCTGCCCAGCTCAGCGGGTTCGACTCCGCCGAGTTCCTGCTCGACGCCTACCAGCTCTGCCCCGACCGCGACTTCATCACCCGGACCACCGCCGTCGATGTGCAGACCTACTTGCCGTGCGACATCCTGACCAAGGTCGACATCGCTAGCATGGCGGCCAGCCTCGAAGCCCGGTCGCCGTTCCTCGACCACCACGTGGCTGAACTCGCCGCGCGGATGCCGATCGACTTGAAGTTCGAACGCGGCCGCGGCAAAAAGATCCTCGTCGACACCTTCAAAGACCTGCTCCCGGCTTCGATCCAGACCCGCAAGAAGATGGGCTTCGGCGTCCCCATCGACCACT
The DNA here is from genome assembly GCA_043718305.1 of Planctomycetota bacterium. Lineage (GTDB taxonomy): Bacteria > Planctomycetota > Planctomycetia > Planctomycetales > Planctomycetaceae > TH-plancto1. The sequence goes on from JAYSVZ010000087.1 coordinate 7,297, forward strand.
GGTTCCGAGGCGAGCTGCGCCCGTTGGTCGAAGAGTCGTTACTCTCGCCGCAGTCCCTGGCCCGCGGCTACTTCAATCCCCAAGTCATCCGCGAACTGGTCGACCAACACACCAGCGGGCAGTTCGACCACAGCTACCGCCTCTGGAATCTGATGGTCTTGGAACACTGGCACCGAACGTTTTTGGACCCCAGTAGCCCCCCGACCGGACCGGTGCAAAGCCTCGGGTAGAACAGTGACCGGCCACGAAAGCCCCCGGGCGTACGTCATGGTTTGTGGTTTGGGATCACACTGCGGCTTTGGATTTTCGAGTCCGGGTGTTGGCGTAGCGATTGAGGCCGGTGGCTTGGTTCGCGCGGCGGGTCCAGAAGGTGGACAGGGGGCGGTGTCGCAGAGTTTGTCGGCGCACAGTTGCGCCAGATCTTCGCCGCCGGCTTTGGTCCCAAA
>JAYSVZ010000088.1:0-7721 GCA_043718305.1 Planctomycetota bacterium
CTCCCCGGCCCGACGCTCTCTCAAGGCACGCGGTGGGGACTGTCATGCCGAAAGCCCCCGTTGGTTCGCCAACGAGGGCTTTTTTTGTTTGTGGGGGGCGGTCAAAGAAAACTGATCGTGGGATAGACATATGTCTGGAGAGAAAAAGTGGTCAGATCCTGGCGGGGTGGCCCAGGTTACCGCCGTTACCGCCTTGGGCTACCTGAGTGACGGAGGATGAGGTCGAAAAGTTGCTTTCGATCACTCCGTGCCGTAACGCCCCTCTCCACCGTTCTCGTGCCCCATCGATCCAACCTATCCAGCGACTTCGCCGGGGCGGGTGGGTGGCGAAGTCGTCTCGGTGATCGCTGCGAAGGTTCGACTTGTGGGCTGCGGAGAGGTGAGGCAACATCATTCGGTGATCGCCGCAAACCGCAATCGTCGATAGCGCAGGCGGTGCCCCTCAGCTTGCAATCCGATCAAGCCGGTGGTCAGTTCCCCGGGCTCTCCTTCGGCGACGATCTGGCCATTGAGGGAGACCGTGATGGCCCCAGCCTTGGTCCGGACCTCGATCGAGTTCCACTCGCCGACCGGTTTTCGGACGGCTTCACGAACCTTGGGGTGGTCCTGATACTTGACTGGTGTCGCGCCGCCGTTGGGGCGGAGTTGGCCCATCTCCACTTGCTTGCCTTGGACCTCGATCGACTTCGGCCAGATGGCGTGTGGTTCTTGAATGAAGAACAGCACGCCCGTGTTCTGGGCATCGAGTTTCGCCGGATCATTCAACTTGGGATCAGGCTCAAACCGGGAATCGTAGCGCAGCGTTCCATCGCCCAGCGGCAGCTTGGTGTGCAGGTAGCACTTCGGCTTTCCCGTGCAGAGGAACTCCTCCCCTTCGACAGTCCAAGTCGTCGCGGTCGTCGCGTCCGCCGGGAAGACGGCCATCTCCGAGAACGGAATCCGCTCGAAACCCGGTTCCAAGGTCAACTCGGCGACCGGTGCCTGGACCGGAACAACCACGGGCGGAGTTGCAGGGGTGGGCGGGGCCGTCGGTTGGCAACCGAAGACGAGGCCAACCAGAGCCAGATTTGCGAGCTTCATGATGCGGTTCTTCTCTGAAGCGAAGGGCGGTTGCAGTCGAGGTCAGTTCCGGCCTTTACACCTGCTTGCTCCCCTCTCCCACCGGGAGAGGGGTTGGGGGTGCGTGACCAGAAGACCCCCGCCTCCACCAATTCCTCTGACGGCTCGCTGCGCTCGCCCAGCGATTTCGGAGAAATCGCCGACAATGGCTCCCCTCTCCCACCAGGAGAGGGGCTGGGGTCAAGGCGACTCGCGAGACCACTCTGAGTCGGCAGAATTCTTACGAATTCTGCTACGGTCGTTCGTGTTACTTCCCACGCTTGGTGCTCTTGGCACCCTTGGGCTTCTTGTGCGAGAAGGGTTGGCCGGGGCTGCGGCGACCGAGTCCCTTGGTTTCGCTGGGGGGACGATCAGCGTCGGGACGTTCCCGCTTGATGCGGGTGCCAGCCTTGATGGGTCGATCGGTCGGCGGGCGATCGAATGGTTTGCGAACGAGTCCCCGCGGCTTCGCAGCCGCAGCCGATTCAGCAGCGGCCTTCGCTGCGGGACTCCGAGAGACGGGACCGCGAGCTAGAACAGCTCCGCGCGGCGCAGCGCTCTTTGAAGCGGCTCCTCGGAAGGCGGCTCCCTTCGGCTTGCGCTCGCCGGTCCGCCGATCGGCGGGGCGATCAGCGCTTCGTTCGCCAGTCCGTTCACGCGGCGGGCGACGCTCGCTGCTGGCTTCGTCGCGCGGACGAGAGGCGGCCTTGAACGGTCGCTTGCCACGCGGGGGAGCCGTCCGCGCGGGGCGATCGACCATTCCCATCATCTCTTCATCGGAGACCTCACCCACGCCGAGACCACGGGCCTCAGCACGCGGTGGTCGCGGAGTGGAATCCACCGGACCGCGCATCTCCGTTCGTGGTGCCCGCGTGGGTGCATCCCGTGTTGGTGCATCGACCAGGCGGCCCAACTCGCCACGTGGTGGCGGCGAGGCGGACGAGGAGTCCATCGAGCGCCGCGGACGAGCTGCCCGTTTGTTGCGGCCCTCATCGCGGACTCCCTCGTTTCGTTCCAGCATCCCGACCAGACGTTCCATCTCGTCCTTGCGGATTTCCCGAATCTCGCCCCGCGCCATCCGGCCCAGAAAGATCGGGCCGAACGCCACGCGTTGCAGCTTCATGACCTTGTGCCCGACGCGAGAGAAGAGCCGCCGCACTTCGCGGTTGTGCCCTTCCGCGAGGATCAGTTCGCACCAGGTACTCTTCCCCTGCTTCTTGAGCATCTTCGCGCCTTCGACCTTGAAGCGGCCTTCGGCGAAGTACATCCCTTGTTTCATCTGGTAGAGCACATCGGTGCTCGGAAGGCCCGCCACCAGCACGTGGTAGGTCCGGAAAATTCGGTGGCTCGGGTGGGCCATCTTCTGGGCCAGATCACCATCGTTCGTGACGATCAATAGCCCCTCGCTCTCTTCGTCGAGGCGACCCACCGTGAAGAGCCGAGGGCCATCCTTGGGGAAGAAGTCGATCACGCGCGGACGAGCCTGGGGATCGCGATTCGTACAAAGGACGCCCGGCGGCTTGTAGAAGACGAAGTATTTCTTGCGCTCCATGCGGAGCTTTTCACCATCGAGAGCGACCCGCTGCGTCAGGGGATCGATCCGGGTGCCGAGTTCGGTCACGGTCAGACCGTCCACCGTCACGCGGCCCGCTGTAATGAAGTCCTCACACGATCGCCGCGCCCCGAGGCCACAACTGGCCAAATAGCGCTGCAACCGAACGAGAGCGTTCGGGTTGGGAACATCAGATTCGTGGGTCATCGCTCAACGCAATTCAGAAATGAGCTGTCAGCGGACCGCTGTCAGCAAGTGGGCAGCCAAAGGCTGCGAAGGACGCACACCGGCGTCATCACACGGGGGAAACCATCACGGCACCGCCCCTTACGTGGTTCATTGTAGTGAGTCCTGCATCCGATGCGAATGAAGGCGTACCGACAAAAGTCACGGGGGAGAGGGGAGCCGGAAAATGTCATCATTTCAGGCCGCGCGGAGAATTGCCATGTCAGCAATGCGGGACACTACTTGGTCCTCAGTTCTACCAGCGACTCCACCGGAAGTTTTGCCAGATATTCCCAGGAATACAGCCCCGTGTCGTGTCCATCTGACCAACTGATCTTCAGGGCGTAAAGCCCGCTATAACGCATCCCCGTCGGGGCCACATCAGTCGGAACCATGGCCGGGTTAACGATCCGCTCACCGGTGAACTCGTCAACGCACGCGGCACAGGGACACAAGAGCCGGAGGTCGCGAAAGGCCACCCGCGTCATGGGACCATCGGCCCAATCGAGTTCAAAGACTCGCTGTTCGCGGATCGCACGCAGCGCAGACGGTGGGTGAGACATCAAGATGACCTTCGGGGAGCACAGGAGTTCGAGATCGTACGGGCCATGCCTGTTCTCAACCAGTCCGCGGTTGTGTCCGCACACCACCGCTTGAGCTTCTCGAATTCATCCTCGCCGCCTCGGCTCGGATGGTGAACCGTCGACCGGATTCGACGGATGCTCGATGAGGCGATCCTTCTCGATGAGCGCTGATACCGCTGACCATGTGGCCACACAGTAGGGCACAACATACGTCAGCCCGATTTGGAACAAGCGTGCGCCGCTGACCTCGCCAGCCAGTAGTGCTGGCCCGTGATTAATGGCCACCAAGAGGGTTCCGACGACGCCAGAGACCTTGATGGCTCGACGAACCACACTCGCGCTCAGGGCGATTTCCACCCAACGGTTTTGACTCATCGAATCTGGCCCTGCCAGCGGAGCCAGTGGTCGGCGATGACGATCGCCACCATCGCTTCGGCCATCGGAATAAACCGGGGCAGTAAGCACGGGTCGTGACGGCCCTTCGTGCGGATCGTCGCCGGGTCGCCATCGCGGGTGACGGTCGGCTGCTCGATCGGCAGGCTGCTCGTCGGTTTGACCGCAGCCCGCAGCAGAATCGGCATCCCGGTGGTGATCCCCCCGAGCATCCCACCGTGGCGATTGGTCGTGGTGATGATCCCCGTCTCGCCGGTGGTCAACGGGCCGCGCGTAAAGAGGTCGTTGTGCTCGCTCCCCTTCATCGTCGCGCAGCCGAAGCCGATGCCGTACTCCACTCCGAGGACTGCGGGGAGTGAGAAGAGCGCCTTGGCGAGGTCCGCCTTGATCTTGTCAAAGACCGGCTCGCCGAGACCGGCGGGGACATTGACGGCGATGATCTCGGCCACGCCGCCGATCGAGTCCCCTTGTTTGCGGACCTCTTCAATGCGCTCGATCATCCGATCCGCAGCGAAGAGATCGGGACAGCGGATAATGTTCGGCGAGCCATCGGGCCGCTGTTCGATCTGGTCCAGAGTCAGAGTTTCCGGGGCTGATATCGTGGCCCGCACATCCCCGACCTGCGTCACGTAACCGAGCACCCGTCCGCCGAAGGCTTGGTCGATTAGCTTCTTGGCGACAACCCCCGCCGCGACGCGGGCTGTCGTTTCACGAGCGCTGGAGCGACCTCCGCCGCGATAGTCGCGGAAGCCGTATTTGGCATCAAAGCTGTAGTCGGCGTGTCCGGGGCGGTAGAGATCCTTGATGTCTCCGTAGTCCTTACTTCGCTGGTCGGTATTGCGGATCAGGATGGCCAGACTGGTCCCCGTCGTGCGGCCTTCAAAGACTCCTGCGAGAATCTCCGGCAGGTCCGCCTCATCCCGCTGCGTCGTGATGTGGCTCTGTCCGGGCCGCCGCCGATTGAGATCGACGAGCAGATCATCCACCGACAACGGAATCCCCGAAGGAACACCATCAATAATCACCACATTCCCCGGCCCATGGCTCTCGCCAGCGGTGGTAATGCGGAATGCCTGTCCAAATGAGTTTCCAGCCATTGCGGAATTGTAATGAGGTTGCGGCTGGCTTTCAGCACGACCACGGACGGTTTCGACAGGAACTCCCCTTCCTTCCAGCGGCGCGATCGATAGAATCGAATCAATATGGGCTGATGGAACCGTTGGGCGGCGGAACTGATGTTACTCCCTTTGAGTGGAACTCCGGCGATTGGTCGACGCACCTTTCTGGTGGCGTCCGGGATCGGGGTCTGCACTGCCAGTCACCAGGTCCAGGCGGCAACGGCACCACGCAAGACGGCCAAGTCGGTCATCATGATCTGGCTCAGCGGCGGGGCTTCGCATATCGATACATGGGACATGAAACCGAAGGCTCCGCTCGAATATCGCGGCACCTTTGAGCCGATCTCGACGACCAGTCCGGAGATCCAGTTGTGCGAGCATCTGCCGCTGACGGCGAAGCAGGCTCATCTGTTTTCGGTGGTGCGGTCGTTGGGGGATCATGGGCGCGGGACCGGGGACCATCATGCGGGGTACTATTACAACCTGACCGGGCATGCGCCGGACCCAACGTTTCACCGGCTGCTCAATGCCCGCACGCCGTACGCGACCGACTGGCCGTCGATGGCGTCGGTCATCGCGGCGAAGCGACCGCCGCATCCATCGCTCCCCTCGGCGATCACGCTGCCGCAGAAGGAGGGAGCCCCCGAGTACACCCGCCCCGGCCAGTTCGCCGCGCGGCTGGGCATTGAGTACGACCCGGTATTCATCGACGGCTCGCGAGAGAAGCCGCTGAGCTTCCAGGCCCCCGCTCTGTCACTCGATGGCAGCACGACGGTCGATCATCTGCTCCAGCGAAAGGAGTTACTGTCGGCGATCGATCGCGCCGAGCGGCCCTTCGAGGCCATCGACACGCTCAGCAACTACAGCAAGCACCAGCAGAAGGCGTTCACGCTGCTCACCTCGCGCGAGACGAAGGCAGCCTTCGATCTGCAAGCCGAACCGCTCGCGGTCCGCGAACGTTACGGCACCGGGATCATGGGGATGTCGTTTCTCCTGGCCCGGCGGCTGGTCGAGGCGAGCGTGCCGTTCATCACCGTCTTCTACAAAGAGAACAAGGAACTCGACACCCTCTGCAAGAGCGGCGGCGGCTGGGACACGCATGGGAATAATTTCGGGTGCCTGAAGGATAAACTGTTGCCGGAGTTCGACCGGCCCTACGCGACGTTACTCGCCGACTTGCACGAGCGGGGGCTGCTCGATGAGACATTGGTCATCGTCTCCAGCGAGATGGGCCGCAAACCGAAGATCGGCGACCCGCGCTCCGGCGGAATTAACGGGGCGGGCCGCGACCATTGGACGAGTTGCATGTCAGTCCTGCTGGCGGGCGGTGGGATTCGCGGCGGCCAGGCCTATGGCAGCAGCGACAAATACGCTGAGTATCCCGCCGACAAACCGACCGCTCCCGAAGACATCGCCCGCACCGTGTTCCACGCCATGGGGATTGACGACCTCACCGCCCACGACCGCGAGGGCCGACCGTTCCCGCTGATGGAAGCGGGACGACCGTTGTATGAGTTGTTGGGTTAGCCACTCGCATGTCGAATGCACGAGTGCAATACTGCAGAATGAACACTCTTTTTGATCATGATGCACGATTCCGCCGATCACTTCGCAAGCTTTGTGCCGATTTGACCGATTGACCTAGGAGTAGTCTGCGGGATGGAGGATACTCCGCCCGCACTGCGATGTGGTCGGCTTCGGCAGGTTCTGCCGGAACGCTCCCTTGCGGGGCGGGGCGTCTACGTTCGACCGTCACTCGCCGGGATCAGGGAGGATCACGCCGCGATGTCCGATCAGGTATTACCACCTCGATTCATCGAGCGCAAAACGCTGGTGAATGATGGCCTTTCGGCTGAGCAGGCCAATCAGCTCACGCACTTTCTCGGCTTCGCCATCGGACTGGTCGCGGCCACAGCATTGCTGCTCCGCGCCATCTCGGTCGGTGGCCCCGTTCGCATTGCGGGCTGCCTGATCTATGGCGGAACGATGGTCGCCCTTTACGCAGCCTCGACCCTTTCGCACAGCTTTTCCGATCCTGATCGCCGCCAGTTTTACCGGATGCTCGATCAGGTCTGTATCTTCCTATTCGCGGCCGGGTCGTTCACGCCGTTCGCCCTTGTTCATTTCAGTAGCCCGACGGGGTGGGCCTTACTAGCGACCATGTGGGCGGCAGCCCTGTTCGGATGTTGGCGACGGATTACAAAGCCCGAGGAGACGATCTGCCCGTGGTTGATTGTGCCCCTGGGCTGGGTTCCGGTGTTCGCCATGTTCCGGATTTTAGAGGTCGGTGGCTGGGGCGGCTTGGCCACGGTTTTGGCTGGCGGTCTGGCCTATTCGGGCGGGTTGTGGTTCCTAATGAACGACAACCGTCACCGGTACTTCCATGCGGTGTGGCACCTGTTCACGATCACCGGCACGCTGCTGCACTTTGGGTTTACTTTTGGGTGCGTGGTGGGATAGAGCACGGGCTTCCCAGGTATGAACACCGGGCAATTCGGCTGTCCTTCGACAATCGAACGGACACCGCTGTCCTGACGGGATGTCATCGACTTCCAGGACAACGCCAAAGAGATCTCGCAGTTGATTCGTCAAATCATGAAGTGATCCCTCATAGACAGCCCCGGTTTTGTTGCAAAATCGAGTCCGGTGTCATACAAAGCCAAACGTTCGTTCCCGGCGAATGACTTGCCGGGCGAGCGCGACCGCACCCCTTGGGAGTACCGCAGCGTCATGGCCAGCATCAACGTCAAA
>JAYSVZ010000089.1:0-7720 GCA_043718305.1 Planctomycetota bacterium
GTCGATGGCCGTGAGCGGGGGGCCATTGTCGGCGATTTCTCCGAAATCGCCCGGCGAGCGCAGCGAGCCGTCCGAGTGGCCTGCTGGCTCTCGTCTCTCATCTCTCACCTCTCGTCTCTCCCCCCTCACCCCCGGCCCCTCTCCGGGGAGAGGGGAGGAAGAGGAGGAGGTGGGGCCGAGGAGAGCTGGGGCGTGCTGTGGATATTTTTCCGCCAGCAGTCGGCGGAGTCGGCGGTCCCAAATGTTCAGGGCGAGTTCAGGACTCATCTCCGCGAGCCAGCGGTCGGTGAAGCGGTCGCGTGTTCTCCAGCGATCAGCATTCAGCGGGTCGACCGCTTCGGCCCAGTGCTCGCAGAGTGGGCGGACCAGATCGCGGTAGATGACCCCGGTCGGGAATTGGCGTTCGAACCCCGACGTCGTGTCCTGGCCCAGGCGAGTCAGGAGCAGCAATTGCTCGGTGTAGTGGTCTCTGTCGGCGATTTCTCCGAAATCGCCCGGCGAGCGCAGCGAGCTGTCCGGGTTGGGAGTGACGGCGGGAGTCTTCTTGCCATCCCCCCTCACCCCAGGCCCCTCTCCCGGGGGGAGAGGGGAGGAAGAGGGGGCGGTGGGGGGCGTAACGAATTGCGCGGCAAACTCCAACGTGAACCAAGGAAAGACCGCTTCCAGTAGGTGCTTCCATTCACGCGACCGCTTGGCGTCCATTTCCTCGAAGGCGAAGATCAGCAGCTCGTGCCACAGCGGGTTCCCGGACCATTCGCGGAGTTGCTGATACTCCGGGCTCTGGTCCAGCTTCCACTGGTTCAGGTTCTGGATCAGATGAAGCGCGGCGAAAAACTCCGCAAAGGTCAGATGCACGAAGGCATATTGCCCCTCGGCCCGGTCGATCAGCAGACCCGAGCGCACCTCGACCGCTTTGAGAAACCCCTCGATCTCGGCGTCCGTGACGGGCTTGCCGACCTGCCGCTGTTCATCATGAACCCAGGCGATGATCTTCTGTTTGGGAACGATCAGTTCGGTGTCCGTCGGGTCATCGCTGGTGTTGCTCTGGCGATTGGATTGCAGTTCCCAGGCGATCCGCCCGAACCAGAGAAGCTGATCATCATAGTCGGCTTGTAACCCCTCGACCCGTTTCAGTCGACGGGCGCGGTCAATCGATTCGAGATAGGCCGTGGCGATATCCCCATAGAGCTTCGCGCGACCATCGGGGAGAACTCCCAACCGATTGTGCAGATTGGCCATGATGACCAGGACATTCGGAATCCGGGCCAGGATCAAATTCGACATGCGGCGCGGGTCGGCGATCACTCGCCAGAAGCTGTCCGATTTTTCTTCGGCTTCGCGATCGGAGAGCTTGCGGGCGCGATACCAGTTCTGGATGAACCGCTGGATCTGGGGGTTGTCGAACGGAGCGAGGAAGTAGCTTTTGACCTCGGCGGGGGCGAATTCGGGGGAGTGATTGTCGGCGATTTCTCCGAAATCGCCCCGCGAGCGCAGCGAGCCGTCCGGGTTGGTGGTGATGGCGGGGGTCTTCTTGCCATCCACCCTCACCCCCGGCCCCTCTCCCGGGGGGAGAGGGGCCGAAGCCGGGGAAGTGGGGGTGAGCAGCGTGTCATCTTCTGGCGTGTCGGCCCACTCTTCGGTGTCTTCGGACGGCTCGCTGCGCTCGCGGGGCGATTTCGGAGAAATCGCCGACAATGGATCCCCTCTCTCCCGGTGGCGCATTTCCGGATCGAGCTTGGGGATCCGCTGGCGGTCGAACGGCACCTCTTCGTACCCGATGATCCGGGAGGTCATGATCCACTGGCAGTCGGGGAAGTCGCGCATCGCCTGGAAGACAGCGGCCCGCAGATGCTTCCGGGGTCCGGGGGAGACCTCATCGAGACCATCCAGCAGCAGCAGGGCCCGCCCGCTCGTGATGCACTCCCAGAGTTCATCGAACGTGATCAGCCCGTTGACCGTTTTGTGATAGAAACTCTCGATGATCGACCGGAACGTCGATTGCGCCCCGATCACCAGATCGCGAACGATCAGCGGGATCGCCACACGATCCCCCATCGCCCGGCTCAGCTTCGTGGCATGCGGCTGGGAGAGCTCGATCACGATCTTTTGAATGATGGTCGACTTCCCGACACCGGGGTCCCCTCTCAGAAGCTTGTGCCCCGGCTGGGCGAGAATGGTCGTCGAGGTGGGGCCGGTCCATTTCGGCGGGACCGCGCGGGCCGGGACCGGACTGGTGAGGACGTAATGCTCGACATAGAGCTCATCCAGACGCGGCCGGAATTCGGTCTCGTGCGATCCCCCCGTGGCCTCGCCAGGGAGGCCGAGAAAGTACACCTCACCAAAACGCTTTCGCAGTTCATTCAGATACGGTTCCAGCTTCCCGCGCCAGGAGTCATCTCCGGGGCGGGCGATGATCAGTTCATCGGCCAGGACGCCGAGGGCCTTGGCGATCTTTTGCACGATGCCTGGGCTCAGCCGGTCCCCGGATTCGGCCCGTTGGACAGTTGGTCTGGAGATTCCAGCTGCTTTGGCCAGCTCGGTTTGGGTCAGCCCTTTGCGGAGGCGAAGTTCTTCGAGCCGGACCGCGTTGATTTTGTGCGAGGCCATGGGATTGATCCCCCGGAGTGTGAATCAGTAGTATATGGAAGTGAAACAACCCAGCTGGCAAACGCCAGCCGGGTCACGAGGTTTCACATCCGGCTTCACATCGTACCAGCGAGTGAAGCCTTTTTTTTGGCATTAGCCACCACGCCCGAGCAGCGCCAGGGGACGCTGCTGGAGCAGATCCATCAGCTTCAGGGTCGAAAAGACCCCGATCACAATGATCCACACCACGATGATGATGTGGTTGCCGATCAGATCGACGGCATCGTAGGTGGCCACACGGACCTCGTCGACGAGGGTTTCGATCCGTTGGTTCGACTTCGTTTTTCGCATCATCTAAGACCTCCGCTCGAAGGGAAGTGGGACGTGTCATCGCCCCTGGGGGACAACTGCATCGTACGCCAGGACTCACTCGAAGTCAAACTAAAGTGATTCACGAACACTTTCTAGGCATCATTTACTTCAAGGAAATGGTTTTATCCTTGAAGTGCATTAGGGGGCCAAGCTGATCGTGCCTCATCGACTATCGCCGCCCCGCCAGCGTTTTTTCAGCGGAGTTGCCATGCGGGCGAGCGCCAGGACATCATCGCTCGGCACAGCCTCGTTCGGAGTGAGTGTTTCGACGGGTGGGCCTTGCCGATTCCGTTTCAACGCGCTCGCCCTCGCTCACGCAGCGGGTGACTGGGGCGATCACCTCACCTCGCCTCTTTCGCTCTGACCAAGGATCACGTAGCATGGATGCATTGGGGATCGCGTGCATTGGCGAGATTCGCGAACCCCGCTGAACTAAGGACCGAACGTCATGCTGACATTCACCGGAGACGGTAAGACCACCACCTGTGACGGGCGGACCCGCCGCGACTTTATGCAGGTGGGGGCACTCGGGGCCATTGGTCTCTCGTTACCGCAGTATCTGGCTGCCAAGGAGCAGTCCGGGCAGTCGCCGGGCGATGACCGGGCCTGCATCATGATCTTCAACCTGGGGGCTCCGAGTCAGCTCGACACCTTTGATATGAAGCCGAATGCTCCCGCCGAAGTGCGTGGGCCGTTCCAGGCGATCAACACATCGGCTCCGGGGATCCAGCTCTCCGAGATCCTGCCGATGCACGCCAAGATCGCCGACAAGATCGGCTTCGTGCGGTCGGTCAGCCATACCGGGGCGGCTGTGCATGATGCCGGATGGCAGATGATGCAGACCGGTCGGCAGTTCTCGGGCGGGGTCAATACTCCGCATGCGGGGGCGGTGTTGTCGTACCTGAAGGGGCGGAAGACCGACTTGCCGCCGTTTGTGGTGCTGCCGGAACTGATGGGGCGCGGAGGCGGGAACCTGCCGAACGGTCAAGCGGGGGGCTTTCTCGGAAAGGCGATGGACCCGTTTGCCCTGATGGCTGATCCGTCGGTCGCGAACTTCAAGGTGCCCGATCTGCTGCCGCCCGCTGAGATCGGCACGGTGCGTCTCGACCGGCGCCGGAAGATGCGCGACATCGTCGATGCACGAGTCAGCGAGTTCGAGGCCAGCGAAAGTGCGGCCCTCCTCGACGGCAACTTCCAGGCAGCTTTCCGGCTGATGACCTCGGACCAGGCTCGCGGGGCGTTTGACCTAGCCAAGGAGCGGCCCGAGGTGCGTGAGCGGTACGGCATGAACCGCTTTGGGCAGTGCTGCCTGCTCGCACGGCGGCTGATCGAAGCGGGGGTCCGGTTCGTCACGATCAACACGTTCTTGACCGTGTTCGACGAGATCACGTGGGACATCCACGGGTCCAAGCCGTTCACCTCGATCGAGGGGATGCGGGACATCGTGGCCCCGATGTACGACAAGGCGTACTCAGCCTTGATCGAGGATCTCGCCGAGCGGGGCATGCTCGATAAGACGATGGTCTGCAATATCGCCGAGTTTGGTCGCACTCCCCGTGTCAACCCCGCCGGTGGCCGTGACCACTGGCCACAATGCTACACCGTCTACTTCGCGGGCGGCGGTGTGAAGGGCGGACAAGCTGTCGGTGCCAGCGATCCGGTGGGTGGGGTTCCCGCCGATCGCCCCGTCGGGCCCGGCGAAGTCGTGGCCACGATCTTCCACAGCCTGGGCCTCGACATCGAGTCGCACCTGCCAGGGCCAGCGGGACGACCGTTCCCACTGGTCGACTTTGGGAAGCGGGAGATTCACGAGTTGTTTTAGTCGGGAACTATGAAACGTCTCAACGGTTTCATGAGTTCCATTAAGCATGAACAAGGTGCGTAGTCCATGTCGATCTTTACCGCAGTCATAGAACGCTGCCCCGAGACTGGGCTCTATGTGGGGTAAATTCCCGGGTTTCCCGGGGCCCATTCACAAGGTGAGACATTAGAGGAACTTCAAGAGAATCTTCGCGAGGTCGTCGCGATGCTGCTGGAGGACGGGCCTCCGACGTTAGAGTCTGAGTTTGTCGGAACACAAACCGTTGTGGTTGCGTAACGGTGTCCAAGCTCCCCGTCCTGAAGCCACGGGATGTCGTCAGACTTCTCGTGGGCGAAGGCTTCGTGGAGGTTCGACAGCGTGGTTCGCACAAACAGTTTCGACATGCCGATGGCCGAGCCACAACGGTCATTGTAAGTCAGGATTGCTCGATCAAGAACTGTCCGATCGTCGTGGATCGCTCCGCGATCCAACGTTGGTTCGCGGAGCGAACCACGACTATCATTTGCCGAATGGGCCTCAATGTTTCGGCCCCGCGCCTGGGCGGGGCATGACCTTCAGAAGGAGTTCCACTCGCGAATTGACCTCGTAGGCCTGATAGATCGCGCGGGTGTGGTTGTGGATGGTGTGAACACTTCGGAAGAGCTTTTCCGCGATCTCTCTTTCCAGCAACCCCTGAACGAGAAGTTCGAAGACCCGCGCGACGGGGGGCGTGAGCGGTCGCGACTGAAACTTGGCGGTCCCATACACCGTTCGAACGTCACGGGTCTCTTCCTCGCTATCGGTTCCGCAGTCCGCCCGGGGGTCATGGGTCACCACGAACGGCATCACGCCGAAGTGGATCTGTTGCCCGGGAAAGACCGGCGTGGCGAGAACCCGCGTGCCGTTGACCCACGTTCCGTTACGACTCCCGAGGTCGGTCACAATCGCCCCTGTTGCAGCCACGCTAATCATCGCATGCCGCCGGGAAACCGTCTCCAAGGGGATCGAAATATCGATCTCGGTCGAAATTGTCCGACCAATGATCCAATCCCCGAGCTTGAGCCGAGTCGAATAGAGGCTCTGTCCCTCAACCGGGTGATGAACGAGAAAGAGATCGGATTGCATGCCGGGGTGATGCGACCGAGTGATCCTTCACTCTTGTGAACGCTCGGAGAGCGCCCTCCGTGGAATGCTGCGGACCACGTTACCATGCCCAGCGACCGAGGGCGAGACTCGGACTTCAAAATTCATCCGCTTAACTCAGAACTTCACGAATCACATGTCCTTCGACATTCGTCAGCCGCCGTTGGATGCCATTGTGTTCGAACGTGAGCAGTTCATGATTCAACCCCAGCAGGTGCAGGATCGTCGCGTTGAAGTCGTAGAGTGGGTGGATGTCCTGGACCGCCTTCTGACCAAGTTCATCGGTCACGCCGTGGCTGACGCCCGGTTTGACTCCCGCTCCGGTCAGCCAGCACGTGAAGCCGTCCGGGTTGTGGTCGCGGCCTTGGGCTCCCTTCTGGAAGAATGGCATCCGGCCAAATTCGGTACACCAGACCACGAGCGTTTCTTCCAGCAGCCCGCGCGTTTTGAGATCCCGAATCAACGCAGCCGCTGGCTGATCCAGGATCGCCGCGTGTTTGTCGTACTGCTCCTTGAGCTTACTGTGGCCGTCCCAATTGAGTTCGCCGCCACTGGCATAAGCTCCGTTGAAGAGTTGCACGAACCGTACGCCGCGTTCGATCATCCGCCGAGCGAGGATACAGTTGCGGGCAAAGGCCGCTCGCGTTGGATTCGACTCATCATCCGCTCCATAGCTCTTCAGAACATGGGCTGGCTCCGTGTTGAGATCCGTAATCTCCGGCACACTGAGCTGCATCCGGGCCGCGAGTTCATAACTGGCGATGCGTGCTGCCAGCTTGCCATCTCCGGGGTGCTGTTCGAGGTGCCGCTGGTTCATCCGCTGGAGGAGCGACCGAGCTGCGGCGTCGGTGTCGGCCCTCATCCCGGCCGCAGTCAGGTGGCGTATCGGCTCCTTGGCACTGAGCGGCGTCCCTTGAAAGGCGGCGGGCAGAAATCCCGGTCCCCAGTTGTTCGACCCGTTCTGCGGCACACCACGCGGATCGGGGATCGCCACATAGGCGGGCAGATTGGCGTTCTCACTACCTAGGGCATACGTGACCCACGACCCCAGGCTCGGGAACCCATCGAGTGGCGTTCCGGTCGACAGAAAGTTCTCCGCAGGTCCGTGCGTGTTGCTCTTGCTGGTCAGTGAATGCACGAAAGCAATGTCATCGGTCAGCTCCGCGAGATGCGGGATCATGTCGCTGACCCACTTCCCCGTCTGCCCCCGCTGGCGAAACTCGTACTGCGGACGAGCCAAGTTCCCCGCTGGGCCTTGAAAGGTGACCGCTGGGCCATCCTTCAGCGGCTGACCATCGAGCTTGATCAACTCCGGCTTGTAGTCCCAAGTCTCCAGTTGGCTGACAGCCCCCGCGCAAAAGATCACGATGACGTTCTTCGCCTTCGCCGGGGAGTGGCTCAATCGCGGGGCAAACGGCCGGGCCGGGTCAATGGAGGGACCAGCAGCCAGGAGCCCTTCTTCGTGAAGCAGGCTCGCCAAGGCGATCGAACCAAGGGCCGTCGCGGAGTGGGAGAGGAAGTGGCGACGATCAAGGAACATGAGTAAGACCGGTGAGGCCGCAGGCGATGCGAAGCACCGCATCGTATCGTGTGCCGATTGCGACTACTAAAACTCGCCGATCGTCTGCCCGTCATCCCGGCAGCCGAGTTTTTGGTAGACGCCGAACTCCTTGGGTTCAATCCCCGCTTGCGAGTCGATCGTTTCATCCAGGAACCGAACCGACCCATCGCACAGGAGAATGTGCAAGCCCGCCTTGTGCGGGCTGGAGAACGAGGTTCCCCCCGAGTTCGGTTGGGACAGGTCGCTCATCTCGGTCA
>JAYSVZ010000090.1:0-2626 GCA_043718305.1 Planctomycetota bacterium
CTCCCGCTGGTCGCTCTGCCCCAGGCTGATTTGTGGCTGCCCCGTTGGGGCGGAAGAGGGAGGGCTTTGGCGAAGATCGCGGGTGATGCGTTAATTCGGCGGTGGCGGACTAGCTGCACTCGCCAGAGTGCGGGCTCCCCGCGTTCTGGCGAACGCAGCGACCCATCATCTTCAGGTTAGCGGACCACTAGCTCCAACCCTCAGCTCAAGAATTGACGCAGCACTACTTGATCACTTCTTTCGGCACCTGCCCGTCGAGGTATCGCCAGTTCTTGATGAACGAAATCACGTCGGCCAGTTGAGCCACGGTGAGTTGCTTCTCGAACCCGACCGGCATCAGTGAGACGCCGTTGGGTTTGAGCTGTTCGATGTCGGAGCGGAGGACGGTGATCGTCTTCCCCTCGGGTTGCTTCATCGTCACGCTGCTCGATGTCTCAGACGAGATGATCCCGGTCGCCACGATCCCGGCGGTGTCGACCAGCGTGTAGCTGAAATAGTTATTGTCGATGGCCCGGTTCGGGTCGAGGATGTCGACCAGCAGCTGAGCCTGCGTCTTGACCCGCGAGTCGGAGATATTGGGAGCCACCTCCACGCCAAGGTCGCCGATCTTGTGACACTGCGCACAGTTCTTCGCAAACAGCACCCGCCCCCGCAGCGGGTCATGTTCGTGCATCAGGGCGGCTTGGTACTCCTCTAGCACCTTCGACCGGTCAGCGGGAGCATTGGCCGCGATCAGCTTCTGGAGCCGGGCCTGAATCTCGGGGTTCTTGACCTGCTGCAAACTGGTGAGCCGCGTCTGGCCGATTTCGAGGAAGGAGATTTGGTTCGATTCGATGAGGTCGAGGAGCTTGGTGATGCGAGGTTCGGTCGAGAGGAGGGCGGAGATGATGGTGCTTCGGAGAATCGGAGATCGCTGTGAGAACTGATGCAGCAGCAGCTCACTCGCATCCGGGTCTGGCAGGGCGGAAGCCGTTTCCAGAACGGCTTTGTAGACCTCGGTTGTTGATTCTGACGCGAGAATCTGGCGAAGCACTGGAGCCGTCTTGTCCGGTAACGAGAACTTCAGGCAGGGAATCATCCGAGCCAGACGTTCATTGGGGACTGTGTTGGAAGAGCATGTCTCGACCAGTCTCTCTAAAAACTCATTCCAGTCCACTCGCATCTCGGGCGAGGTATCGACAAGTGAGTTAACCGTGACCCCTCGCGTATTCACAGTTTGGGCCACGAGGAGAATGTCAGAAACGTTGTTCAATTTCACCACTCGACCGAAAAGCATTGGCAGCTCTTCCGGACTGGCACCTCGGATCGTTGCCACCAATAAGTTGCTCCACTCAATGCTTGGCTCATCAATCAGAAGTCGAGATTGTCTCATTGTTGGACCATCGTCCCGCCTGCGAGTCCTTTTTATCGGTCGATTGTCGTCCCGAGTGCGAATCTGGTCATCCAGAATGGCGTTCACAATTTCCGTCAGAAACGGCCCTTCTCCGAGGGCGATACTTGGAACATCATATGCATAGCCTCCTTGCAAATGTTCGATCGTCAATAGAATGCGTTCTTGGCGATAGCGATCACCGAGTTGACCAAGAGACAGATGTAGCTTGCTGACGAGATTCGAGGACTCTTCTCGTTTGCCGAATTTGATGAGACTGGATGCCAAGTCGGTGTCGTCCGCCACAAATTGCTCCGCCAGCTTCACGGCTTCATGTGTGAGTTGCGGAGCTTGGCCATGGACTCTTAGTCCCGAATGCTTGATCTTCGAGAGGTCAGGCAGATTGAGTACCTCTCGTTGGATGATGTCGTTGAGATCCTGAGCTTTCAGCAACCCGAGGCCATGTAAAGTGCGCAGCGCGACGATTGCTCCCAGATCGGACGGCTCTTTGGCAAGAATATCCCGCAGACTCTCTTCTGCCTCAACGGCATGCCTCTCCACAAGAAGTCGCTGCGCGGTGTCTCGATGCCAGGCGTTGGGGTATTCGACCAGTTGGGCGATCACTTGGGGTTCGGAGGGGAATGGGATTGTTGTCCACGGAAATGTCATGATGGGTTCAATCTGGTCCGGCTCGCCGATGGGAGTTTTCCCGACAACCCGCCAGATACGCCCCCGTTCACTACCATGAGACAAGTCAGAACGGGTTTTCAGTTCAGTCGGCATATACTCCGGATGCTCGATCACGGCGCGGTACATGTCGACAATGTATAACGCTCCGTCTGGCCCCAGCGCCGTATTCACGGGACGGAACCACGTTTCGTCACTGGCCAGGAATTCTCTTTCTGGCGGCTTCCAGTCTTCGGGCCACGGGAAGAACTTGGGCTGATAATCACAGTGAACGAGATTCCCGGTCGGATCACACGTGAAGTTCTGCCCGTAAAAGTATTGAGGCAGCGCCCCCCCACGATAGATAATCAACCCACACGCCGCCGAGAACTGCCCCGCGTGCAGATTGGAGGTCGTCCAGGCCCGGCTGATCGGGTAGAGCTTCGACTGTTCCCCGGCGGGCGAGATGTCCTCGACGACGCGCGGCACGGCGAGGTTCGGGTTCAGCTTCAGGTGGCGTTCCTCGATGATGATCTTCATGCAGGGGTTGCGGTTGCTGCACACGTAGCGGTTCCCCTCGTCGTCGAAGGT
>JAYSVZ010000010.1:0-2948 GCA_043718305.1 Planctomycetota bacterium
GACGAGGTGCGGGTGCGAGCCGCCGTGGCCGCCGCCTTGCAGGAAGCTGAGGTGGTCGGCGTCGTGGATTTCGCTGGGCTGGGTGAACTTGCGGATCGGTTCGGGGAGCAGGTGCGCGTAGTCGGGCACGGTGATCTTCTCGGCGATCTCCGGCTCGGGTCGCTTCGCAGTGTGGATGACGTGCGGCTCGTGCTCGACCAGCGTCCACTCGAAGCTCTTCTTCGTGCCATACACATCGAAGCTCTCGCGGTACTGCCGGGCCACGTCGTACAGGCACCGCCACACATGCGCGGTTAGGTCGCTGTCCTTCAGCTTGATATGGCAGCTCTCCACCGCGAACTTGTTCCCCGACTTCTCCTGAATCAGTTCGCGGACCGTCCCCGAGCCGAAGCAGCTAACGTACTCGGCCCGCTTGTTCATCAAGCCGAGGACCGGGCTGACGACGTGCGTGGCGTAGTGCATGGGGATCATGCGTTCCCAGTAGTCGGGCCAGCCGTCCATGTCTTGCGGGTGGGAAGCTGCGAGGTGTTGAATCTGGCCGAGTTCGCCCTTCTCATACATCTCTTTGATGAAAAGGAACTCGCGGGAGTAGACGACCGTTTCGGCCATCATGTACTTCTTGCCAGTGCTGGCGACGAGATCACAAATCTTCTCGCAGTCGGCCACATTGGTGGCCATCGGCACGGTACACATGACGTGCTTGCCAGCCTTGAGGGCTTCCATGCTCATCCAGGCATGGTCCACAATTGGCGAGTTGATGTGGACGAAGTCGACCTTCGGATCGGCCAGGACATCTTCGTACTTGGTGTAGCGGCTGGCGACGCCGAACTGGTCTCCGACCTTGTTCAGCTTCTCCTCGTTGCGCTGGCAGAGAGCCTGCACATTGGCCAGTGGATGGGCCTTGTAAATGGGAAGGAACTCCGCCCCGAACCCAAGACCGACCATCGCGACGTTGAACTTGCTCATGAGGTGACCCAATGCGGAAAACGGCGCCACCCGAACCGGACGGCAAGACGGGAACCAGTGTACCGCCTGCCTCGGCGAGGGAGAAATGAGGCGGGCCGAGTGCCTTGGGAATCGGTGTGGCTCTCGATTGTCTCATCTGGAGGAAATCCCCGACCGGCAGTTCTGACCTGTTGGCAGGGACCGTTTCCCGGTTCCGTTAAGGCTCGCTGGACACTATCGAAAACTCTCCGGTATCAATCCGCTCCCTCACCCGGGGATGGTCGCCTGACTGACCCCGGTTGTCCTCCCCTGCCGCGCCCACCCCTAGGAGATTTGCATGCCGCAGCCGCCGCACGCCCTCCGCGATGTGGTTTCCCGACGGTTCAGCTTGGCGATGCCCTTGCTGATCGTGGGAGCGGTGTTGGTGTTGATCGCCCCACTTCCGGCGATGGTGCTCGATGTGTTGCTGGCGGCCAATCTGACCGCTTCGCTGATCGTGCTGCTGACCGTGATTCATGTGCGGAACCCATTGGAGTTCAGCACGTTCCCCTCAGTTTTGCTCGGAACGGCCCTCATTCGGCTGGTGCTGAATGTGGCCTCGACGCGGCTGATTCTGACACAGGGTTCCCAAGGCACCCACGCCGCTGGCGAGGTGATCCACGCCTTCGGGCAGTTCGTGGCCGCCGGTTCTCCGGCGGTCGGGCTGACGCTGTTCGTGATTCTGGTGGCGATCCAGTTCTTGGTGATTACCTCCGGTTCGAGCCGGATTAGCGAAGTCGGTGCCCGGTTTGCTCTCGATGGGATGCCCGGAAAGCAGACCGCGATCGATTCCGATCTGGCTGCTGGAGTGATCAATCGCGAAGAGGCAATCCACCGCCGGCAACTCCTTGTACGGCAAGCCGACTTCTACGGAGCCATGGACGGGGCCAGTAAGTTCGTTCGCGGCGACGCCGTGGCCGGGCTGCTGATTACCGTCATCAACATCGGTGTCGGGCTGTTGCTGGGGGTCTTCCAGCATGGCATGACGGTTTCGGAAGCGGCAACGGTCTTCACCACGCTGACGATTGGTGATGGTCTGGTGGCGCAGTTGCCCGCCTTCCTGATCGCGTTGGCCTCGGGACTGATCGTCACTCGTAGCTCAGTCGACAGCGATCTGGCTCGCGACACTGTCACGCAGGTCTTCCAGCACGCTCCGGTCCTGTACATCACGGCAGCCGCGCTGTCGGTGCTGGCCTTCACCGGATTGCCACTGATCCCGATGCTGACGTTCGCTGCCGCTTGTGCGGGTCTGGGATGGCTCATTGATGAGACCCCCACCCGCGGTGCGGTCTCTGCAAACCGATCTACCCTTGTTCACGCTGTTCAGGTCGGGACCACCCCCCCAGCACAAGCCTCCACTCCCGCGAAAGACCCCAAGGCTCAACTGCATGTGGAGCCGCTGCAACTCGACTTGGGAGTCGGATTGGTTCGACTCGCTGATGCGGACATGGGCGGTGATCTGCTGGTTCGGGTGACTCGTCTACGAACGCACGTCGCAGAGCAACTCGGGTTCATCCTGCCGAAGGTTCGGATCCAGGATGACCTGCATCTCGAACCGTTCCAGTACCAAATTCGTCTTCGCGAGGCATGTGTGGCTCGCGGCCACATCGACCCCGATGCGGTCTTGGCGATCGAGTCGAGCCAATCGTTGGGCCACCTCGAAGGAGAGCCGGTCCGCGAACCGCTCAGCAATCGGCAAGCGTGGTGGGTCAGCGGTGAAGAGGCCGAGCGAGCTCGATCACTCGGCTACGAGATCCTCGAGCCGCAGCAAATTATCACCCACCACCTGACGGCGATCGTCCAGCGGCATGCGGACGAGATGCTCACGCGGCAGCAAGTCCACGCTCTGCTGGAGAACTTGAAGCAACGGTCACCGCATCTCGTCACCGAGATCGAATCGCGGATTCCCGTGGCCAAGGTGCATCGCGTCCTGTCGCTCCTCCTCAAAGAGCAAGTGCCGATTC
>JAYSVZ010000091.1:0-2614 GCA_043718305.1 Planctomycetota bacterium
TGTTTCAGGAACTCGGGATTCGGCTTGTAGGACTCCTTGCAGTGCGGGCAAAGCTTCCGTCCCAATCGTTGGGCAAGAATCGCCGAGATCGACGATGACAACATAAACGGCTCGACCCCCAAGTCGATCAGGCGGAACAAGGCCGTAATCGAATCGTTGGCGTGGATCGTCGAGAACACCATGTGGCCCGTGTTCGCCGCCTGGCAGGCGACCTTGGCCGTTTCCTCATCGCGGATTTCGCCGATCATCACCACATCGGGGTCTTGTCGCAGCACACTCCGCAGCGAACCCCCGAACGATTGACCCGCCTTGGTGTTGATTTCGATCTGGTTGACGTTCGCCATCTTGTATTCGACGGGGTCTTCGATCGTGATGATGTTCATCTCGCTGGAATCGAGCGTGCACAGCGCGGCGTAGAGCGTCGTCGACTTACCAGCACCCGTCGGACCACAACTCAAGAACAGCCCGTGCGGTTCGCGAATCACTTTCTCGATCGAGTCTTGCATCTGCCTCCGCATTCCGAGTTGCTCGAGATTTCGGACCGAGTTGGTCTGGTCGAGAATACGCAGCGACATCTTTTCGCCGAAGCGGGTGCCCTGGGTGGCGACGCGGAAGTCGATCTCGCGGTTCTCGACTAAGGCTCCGAACGAGCCGTCTTGCGGACGGCGACGTTCGGTGATGTCCATGGCGCTAAGCACCTTGAAGATGTTCACGATGGCCTCGCCGATGCCGCGATCAAACGGCTCGGTGGGGTACATCATCCCGTCGATCCGCAGCCGGACCTGGAGTTCGTCTTCTTTAGGCTCCAGATGGATGTCCGTGCAGCGCCGCATGATGCTGTCATAAACCAGTTCACGGGCAGCGATGTAGCCTTTGGAGTTCTCGACCGAGCGGGAGGTCTTGTCATCGCGCTTGCCAGTCTTCGTTTTTCCCACGAACACGATCGGCGGGCCCGCCACCTTTTCGATCTGCTCACTCGTCCCCAGATGAATCCCCAGCTTCGACAACTGCCGCCGGGACCATTGGGCCAGATGCTGCTGGGTCATGACCCGCGCATTTTCGGGGACCGCTCCATTCCGTTCGGCGACGTAGAGCCCTAGCGGAAGGCCGATCGTCAGTAGGGCTCCCAGGGTTCCCAACGACATGGGGACACTGATCGCCGCGAGAAATCCGACCATGCCGCCCAGCAGCATCAGTGAGTTCCAATAAGACGGTCGCACCTTGAGGCTACGGCTATCTTCATGAACCCAATAGGAGTAGTGCGTCCAGCCGAAAAAGAGCAGGATCACCGGAACCAATTTGAGCCAACTGAAATAGAAGCCGACCCGAAGCGGAACCCGATTGCCCCGGACAAAGCCGAACGGATCGGGAGCAAAGGGGCCACCGATCGCTGCCACTGGCGGACCAGGCAGGGGGACCGGCGGCGGCTGAACGACGGGAGCGGGGGCAGCTTGCCCGGGGCCGCCAGCCCCCACGGCGGGGGGGCCTTGAGCCGAGAGTGACCGCGAACTCATCACACACAATGCCAAAAGCAGCAAGGCTCGCGACAGCCAGCGATTTCTTGATCGGTGTTGATCCTGCTTCGGCATCACCGGTTCCTTCAAGGGCTTCAGGCTCTGTGGGATGGCGCGTGGGAGTCAGGCTTTCGCCTGTCTGGAGCCGCCTGAAGGCTGGACTCCCACCCCGAGACAGAACTCTAGTTCTGCATGATGTCCCGCTCTTTGTGATCGCTCGAAGCGTTCACATCTCCCTCGTACTTCTTCGTGAGGTTTTGAATCTCTTCCTTACAGGCTTTGCACTCATCTTCGGTCATGAGTTTCTCTTTTTCGATCTGCTCGGCGTGCTTGTTTGCATCGCGGCGAACATTGCGAATTGCCACGCGGGCCTCTTCGGCCATCTTGCCGATCCGCTGGACCATCTCCTTGCGGCGCTCGGTCGACAAGGGCGGCACGTTAATCCGGATGATCTTGCCGTCATTGATGGGAGCCATCCCGGCATCGGTGGCCTGGATTGCCTTGACGATCTCGCCGAGCTGTGTGGCATCGAACGGACGAATCACAATCTGCTGCGGCTCGGGGCAACTGATATTGGCCATCTGCTTGAGCGGTGTCGGCGAGCCGTAATAGAGCACCCGAACCCCATCGACCAAACCCGGCGTGGCCCGCCCGGTGCGGAGGCCCTGCAACTGGTCCTTGAAAACGCTGGTCGCTTTTTCCATGCGTTCTTCGGTGTCAAACAGAATCTCTTCCGGAGTCATGGTGCATCACCTCAGATGGATTTCACGAGGGGGACTGGTCCCGTGAACGCCTCCGGCTGACGGAGGCCAGTTCGACGATATCAGAAAGCCGAAAGGCTTTCTATTGGACACCTTTCGCTTTCTTGACCCGGTGTGCGGCCAGTTCGACGGTCCTAAACCAGAACCAGAAGCTGGTGAGGGTGGAAGAGGTCGACCCGATTGAAGGGATCACTGCGTAAGGTTTCAAGCGTCCGATCTCACGATCGATCGCGAGCGGGGCGGCGTCACGGCCTGTTGAAGTATGGGCTGGGATTTTCTGGGGTGCTGGAATTCCCCTGACCCCGGTGCGCGGAGGGGCAGCGAGGGGGAGGGGGGGCG
>JAYSVZ010000092.1:0-7669 GCA_043718305.1 Planctomycetota bacterium
CGCATGCCTCGGTCTTCGCGTTCGGTCTGGTGGCGTTCGGGTTCCTGTGTATGGGACCAGTCACCATCGCCGTCGACAGCTATGGCCCGGTGACGGACAACGCCCAGTCGGTGTTTGAACTCGCCCAGACAGAACACATCCCTGGCATCAGCGCTGAGATCGAGCGGGACTTCGGCTTCGTGCCCGACTTCGAACGCGGTAAGCACCTCCTCGAAGCCAACGACTCAGCGGGCAACACCTTCAAGGCCACCGCCAAGCCGGTCCTCATCGGCACCGCTGTGGTCGGGGCCACGACGATGATCTTCTCGATCATTCTGTTGCTGGAGCGCGAGGGGTTGTTGCACCTGAGCCTGACGGATGCCCCGGTGCTGTTGGGGTTCATCTGCGGCGGATCAGTGATCTACTGGTTCTGCGGGGCCTCGATGCAGGCCGTGACGACTGGGGCGTATCGCGCGGTGGAATACATCAAGCAGAACATGGACCTGACCAAGAAGGAGGCCGACCTTGAAGACTCGAAGACGGTCGTCCGCATCTGCACCGAGTATGCCCAGTCGGGGATGTGGAACATCTTCATCGCGCTGATGTCGTTCACGCTGGCGTTTGCGTTCTTTGACCCCAACTTCTTCGTGGCGTACCTGATCTCGATCGCGGTGTTCGGCCTGTTCCAGGCGATCTACATGGCCAACGCCGGGGGTGCCTGGGACAACGCCAAGAAGCTGGTGGAAGTCGACCTCCGAGAGAAGGGCACCCCGCTGCACGCCGCGACCGTGATCGGCGACACCGTGGGCGACCCGTTCAAGGACACCAGCTCGGTGGCCCTGAACCCGATCATCAAGTTCTCGACGCTGTTCGGGCTGTTGGCCGTCGAGATCGCGGTGAAGAAGCGGCAGGAAGCCATCGCCGCCCACGCCACCAACTTCACCCCCTACTTCGGGGCGGTGTTGCTGCTGGTGGCGTTCGTCTTCGTGTGGCGGTCGTTCTACGCGATGCGAATTCCCGAGAAGAACTGACGGAGGGAGCTGTCCGCGATTCGAGTAGTTTCCGTTCCGGTCATGACACCTTCAGGCCCTCTTCCACTGCGGGAGAGGGCCTGGGGGGCGGATGTGCTGGCTCGCGGACTGTTGTGATGCTGTGTACAAGGCCAGCTTTTGCAACGTCCCGCGAGGGTCTTGACACTGAGTTTCGTGCCGTGCAGAATCAATCGGGGTGAGGACTTCCGCGTTGCGGCAGTGAATCGACCGAGAGGACTTCCAGGTGAAATATGAATGTGAAAGTGGTGATTGAACAAGGCGAAGATGGCTTCTTCATCGCGCACTGTCCCGCACTCAAGAGTTGTTGGTCTCAAGGTCAGACCCGGGACGAGGCGTTGGTCAATATTCGAGAAGCCATTGCTTTATACCTGGAGCCTGAATCGGCAGAGGTCGAGCAGACAGCCGAACGCGAGGTTGTCGAGTTGGCCCTATGAAGCTCCCGCTCTTCTCCGGTCGTCAGATTCTGGCGGCTTTACAACGTTTGGGCTTCATCGAGATCCACCGCAGGGGCAGCCATGTAAAAATGGCCCATCTGGACGGTCGAAGAATCGTCTTTCCATTTCATGACGAGGTGGACCGAAGTACGCTCAAAGGGGCTTTGCACGACGCCAGCGTGGACATTGATGAGTTCTTGTCCGAGGTGAAGTAATTTGTGCGATTTCCATCACCGGTCATGATTTACCGCCTGGGGCATTTCGAAGTCGTAAGACTTCTGCCATCAGAATTGTTACGAGTTCTGCTCACCCTTCATATTGTGCTCAGCGGTGAGCACCAGAGAGGCGGCCAAGCCCCCGATGGCGGGGGTTAGTAGCTGGAGGCCGGTGGCCTGGGAGATCGGGGTGGCGAGCCAGGGCAAGAGCCAGAGCAGGGCCAGGATTCTCCTGGCTTGGCTTGGGTTCGATGGCTCGGCGGGCGATGCCATCGCGCCGGTCATCCAAACGGCAAACAGAGGCGGGATCGCCAGAATTGTGTCGTAGATCGCCACGTATCCGTTGAGTACGAGTGTCGCGAGCCAGGTCGCCGCCCAGAGGGCGCGTTGGCCCTGGAGGGTGAGTTGACGGGAGCCGAACCAGACCCGTGCCAGCCAGAGGATTCCCGGTACGGCGATCGCCAATGAGAGCCACCGTGCGAGCGCGGTCTCGCCGAGAAGCAGTCGCAGGCAAGCTGTGATGTCGACGTACTTCCAAGTGCGGAGTTCGAGTCCTTGGGACCGCGTCAACGATGCAAAGGCCAGCAACCGGTGGACATACTCGATTGTCCCCTCAACACCGACCAGGGCGATCGTGATCAGCCCCAGAACACCGGCCCCACAGCCGAATCCGGCCAGCGTTCTCCATCGTCGACCGATGAATAACATTGGCAGTACCAGCACGAGGAGCGTCGGCTTATAGCAGAGTACCGCCAAACACAGGCCGCTCAGAAACGCTCGCTGTCGCGACTCCGACCAAACGATTCCCGCGACTACGGCAAACGCGATGGGCGACAACTGCCCCCCGAGTATCGATTCAAACAGGACCGGTTCGAAGGCGAGGATCAGCGCCATGACTCGCACCCAATGGCCCGCTGGCCATTCCGGGACCGACTGTCGGATGAACCAAAGCCCCAGCCCCATGAACCCGAGCAGTCCGAGCATCCAAATCATCGCCGCCGTTCGATATGGCAGAGCACTCAGCGGGCGCAGGATCGCCGTGATGAAGGGCGGATAGATAAACGGAAAGCGGGAACTCGGCGCAATCGCGGGGAACGCTTCGTGATAATGTTGGTTCTGAATCTCAAGGTCGTACGGGGCCATCAGCCCTTCGCTTCTGGCCGCTCGTCCGGCTGCATAGAAGCCTGAGAAATCCCCGGCCAGTGGTGGTCCCAAGCGGCTATGTCCGCCGCGATCAGTGGTCGCTTGCACGCTCAGGAAGACCAGCCCCAGAAGCAGAATGGCGATCGCCGCAAGCCACTGAAACTCTTTGGTGGTCCAGCGATCGATGAGCAAGCAGCACCTCGTCGTTTGTTCATCAAGGACGGCCTGAAAAGGCCGTCCTACCGTAGGATGGGCTTTCCAGCCCGTCCCCGCTGCGGGTGATCTCACGGAGCAAGTCCGCGTGGGCAGCAAGTGCGCCGTCCCATGTCACCATCAACCACGTTGAACGTACATCAAGGACGGCCTGAAAAGGCCGTCCTACGGGGGACTATTCTTGCCGGTACGAGCCTAGGCCGACACGCGTTGCCGCGATGCGTAGAGATTGATCTTATTGTACAGCGTCTTCAGGGCGATCCCGAGTTCACCGGCGACGGCGGGCTTGTCGCCCTTGTACTTGTCGAGGGTCTGGAGGATGACCTCTTCCTCGATCTCGTCGAGGGACAGGGAGCGGGGGAAGTTGGTCACGAGGAACGGGCGGGCGTGACCCTTCGAGGCCTTGCCGCCGACGCTCGTGGGGAGGTCTTCCGCGTGGATCGTTCGTCCATCCGAAAGGATCACCGCATGCTCCAGCGCGTTCGACAACTCGCGGACGTTCCCCGGCCATTCATGGGCTCGCAGCAGCGAGACGGCTTCGGGGGCCAGGATATTGTCCGGGATCTCGGACCGCTTCATGTGGCGAGCCACAATGGTTCGCGACAGAGCGGGGATATCTTCTTTGCGCTCGCGAAGTGGTGGCAGACGAATCTCAAAAGTGTTCACGCGAAAGAACAGATCTTCCCGGAACGAGCCTTCTGACACCATGTCTTGAAGCAGCCGATTCGTCGCGCAGACGATCCGTACATCGACGTGAATCGTCTCGTTGTCGCCGACTCGTCGCAGCTCGCCCGATTCGAGGAACCGCAGCATTTTAACTTGCATCTGCTTGTCGAGTTCGCCGAGTTCGTCGAGGAACAGGGTGCCCCCCTTGGCGATTTCGATCAGCCCCTTGCGCGCCGTTTCGGCACCGGTAAAGGCCCCCTTCTTGTGGCCGAACAGTTCACTTTCAACAAGGTGTTCCGGGAGCGCACCGCAGTTGACCGCCACGAACGGCATGTGTGAGCGGAGGCTGACTTCGTGAATTCGCCGGGCGACGAGTTCCTTGCCGGTGCCGGTCTCGCCGAGGATCAGGATGCTCGAATCGGTCGGCCCGATTTTGTTGATCAGCGTCTTGACCCGCTGCATCGAGGCTGTCTCGCCGATGATATCGGTCGGGCCGCGAACGGCCTTCAATTCCGACTTCATGGCCAGCGTGCAATTGCGCAGCTTGTGCTTCTCGATGACGCGGTTGACCGCGGTCGAGATGTTCGTCAGCGTGGCCGGCTTCTGGACGAAGTCGAAGGCCCCGAGCTGGAGGGCCTTGATGATTTCTGGCGAGTTGCCGTGGCCCGTACACATGATGAAGTCGGTCTCCGGGGAGACCTTCTTCAGGTGTTCGATCACGCCCCAGCCATCGACGTTGGGCATCTTGAGATCGACGATCGCGCAGTCATAGACGTTTTCATCCAGCAGCCGGATCGCGGCGGCTCCGTCTTCGGCGACGGTGACCTCGTGCCCCTGTTTTTGCAGGTCGTTCTTGAAGACCAGACGGAGACCCGCCTCGTCGTCGACGAACAGGATTCGGAGGGTAAAGTTGTTCGGGCTACTCACTGTATCACTCCCTGACCACCGCATCGACATCCGTGTCGAAGCTACCGTACTGGGCGTTCGGCAGAATCGGCCACTCACGTGGGAGCGGGGTGATAACAGAAAGCGGGACCAGAGAGCAACAGGAGTCTGCGGGAAGTCAAAAAAACATCCGCGTCCGGGGCCGATTGGATCGGCATCGGACGCGGCGATGGCTTATGGGCAGTCCGGTGATTACTCGGGCTTCACCAGCTTGGCGGGTGGGACGAAGGCGGCGATTCGGTTGAAGGCCACGATGATTTCGGCTTCCATCTCGGACACGGTCAACGTCGGAGGCACGGTGATCGTGATCCCCTCTCCCAGGTGAGCGATCGCCTCCATGAGGGTCGGGTTACCATCGACCCCCACCGTCATCGTGTGAATCACATAACCTGCGTCGACCGCTTCCTTGGCACGGACCAGTGCATACAACTGATTGGTATTAGTTGTATAGAAGTCTGATGATCCATCACCGTCGTAATCGAACATGGCATCCCAGTCCCAGCCGGTAGTGACATTGGTCCAACCCGAGTCCTGAGAGGTGGCCACACCGTCCGTCATCACCAGGATGGTCGGTTGAGTACCAGCTCGTTTGGACGCGTCGAGCATTAGTTTGGCTTGGCGGATGCCAGCACCGATATTGGTACCACTGGAGTAATGGGCGGCTTGCCGGTGACCGACGATCTGACGGACGGATTCGAAGCTGTCCGAGACGGGATTCGTCGTTAAGTTGATGCTGTATCCATCGTAGGTCAGCGTCTGCTCGATCCGCGAAGTGACATCGTAGCTCACTGCACCGACTTCATCGCCGAAGCCTAAGTCTTCGAGTACATCACAGAAGAGCACTGCGCCTTGCTTGACCGAGTGGAATGGATAGTGCGATGTCCGCCACAAATCATTGCACTGGGCATAGGTGTACTTGTTGGTGATCAGATAGTTCACCAAGTTGGCTCCGCCATACTTGTAGCGGTAACCAGCGGTGTTGATCGTGCCGTTCGTCTGACAGTAAGTGAAGAATTCACTCCAACTGCCTGAAGCCCACGGATAGGTCACACTGCCGAGTCCCAGGAAGGTTTGAATGTTGGCCGTCGTCGGCTGAAAGACGAGGCTGACGGGCGAGAACGAAGTGGGAGCCGAAGTTCCCGCCGGGTTGTTCACCGTAATCACGGTCCCGGACACAGTGACGGCGACCGACGAGACATACAGCCCACTGCCCGTGATGTTCTTCGTGGTCGTGCCGGTTGTGCTTGTATAGTTGGTCACAAGCGTCGTCCCGCCCTGATAGTTCAAAGTGATTCTCGTCATCCCGGAGGGACTCGTCACACTGACGACGTTACTCGAGTTGTTGTTAAAAGTGATCGTGACAGTCTTGCCGCTCGTTGTCTGGGTGACCGTCGCCGGTGCCAGTGTCCCCGGAAAGTTAGCGGTGATCTTGTTGATCGATTTACCGCTGTTGCCTCCGGATCCGGAGTATGTCCCCGAAGTGGCTGTGGGTGATTTCGTCTCGGTCGCATTATCTGTGAAGCGGAGTTGGATGCCGCCGGTGGCGATCGCCGAAGTCGTGTAGTCGATCGCAGTGTTTTTGAAGACGATCGTGCCGTTTTTTGTTCCGGAACTCACCGTCTGCTGGAACCACGCAGGCGTGAACGCCATCGTTCCAAAGTCCCGAACGGCATCGAGTTCGTTGTAAATCTCCCGCATGTTCGCATCGAGTTGCACCCGTGGTCGCCCTCCGGAAAAGATGCTGTCTTCTCGCATCGAACTGGAGAAGTCGAGCGACATGGCAATGTCGCGGGACTCGATATAGGCCACGGCTTCCGCCCGGACTGACACTGACTCCGTCCCAAACACGCTCGCAAACATCGTGGGGAGGCGGCCATCGGGTTGGCTGGTATCGACAGCCGTTCGCCGAGCGGTGACCTTGATGGCATTCGCCGGAGTCACGCCCCACACAATCGACCAGACCCCGGTCGACGCGTTGAGTGTCCGCCGTCCAAAGACCACATCGACCGCCGGGTCGACGAACACATTGTTGAGCCCGGCAATCTCGGCGGCCTTCAGTTTCGCTTGTTCCACCGCATAAACGGTCACATCAGTCACGTTGGGACCAGCCGTTTCCACGGCATGCGTGATCTCATTGGCGGCGGCCAAGGCAGCGGCGTCGACGGTGTTTTGCATCCGGGTCTTGGTCAGCACGACCATTCCCGTATCGACCGAGAACGACACGAACCCCAGGCAGGCCACCAAACCGATCGCCAGGATGACGACGAACACGCCGCGCCGCCGTTCCCGCAGATCGAGGAACCACTGGGTGCAAGGGTGACGGGGTGTTTTCATGGCAGGCTCAAAATCGAGATGAGACTCAGTGTGGTGAATCGGGTGTGGAGGTGGGAACTCAATTGGTCAATGTTGATCGTCCGCGAGACGCAACCATCGAGGCTTTGAGAGCGGTCCCTTCGCTGATGCTGAACGGGAACATGCTGACTTTCGAGTACGGAACAGAGACTTCGATCTTCATGATCCCATAGGCATTGCCGGGGGCACCGAGATCGAACGTCTGGCCGACGTTGGCTCCAATGGCATGGGTGATCGTGACGGTGATTGAACTCGCCGGGTATCCCTCTGCCCGTAAGATGTTCTTGATGTCGTTGGTCACCCTCTCGTTGGCTGTCCCGCCGTTGAGCAAGGTGGCATCAATGTCTTGCATTGCCAATCGTCCACCATCACGGACCGCTGAGTCCAGTTTTTGTACGAAATTCAGGGCATGGCCCGTTTCTATTCCCACGAAAGTAATCGTGAAAAGAAACGGCAACACCAACGCGAGCTCGACTGCCGCTGCACCGCGGCGCGGCTTAGTATTTCCAGGAGTTGAAGGACGGCGGAACATCGATCGGGCTCGGAAGAAGAGGACTCTCAGAACTACTCGTGACGCATCACAGCTTGACCACTCAGGGTGATATTCTGGATCCAGAATGGAGGAATGATGGCCACATCGTTGTAGGGAACCGTCACGCGCACGATGAAC
>JAYSVZ010000093.1:0-2611 GCA_043718305.1 Planctomycetota bacterium
GACAGTCCTTTCTGTTCTGTCTCCCTTGAGTCAGGATCCCAACGAGGTCCGCCGCCGTCTGCAACAAGCGGGGGTCTCGCAGTTCGAATACGCCAACGGACAGCTCCAAGTTCCGACTGCTGCGGCAGAATCCGCCGCAGCGGCCTTGCAGTCCGAATCGTCCTCCGAAAACCACTGGGCCGACGAACTCGAAGCGGCGAACTCCAAGCTCGGCCACTTTGCCAGCACGCGTGAGCGCGAAGCTGCACGGGACATCGCCCGCGCTCGCCAGACTTGCCGCATGCTGAATCAAATGCCAGGCATTGCCCAGGCCGATGTGGTGTGGGACGACGACAAAGCCAGCGGCTGGAATGGGGAGGCCAAGTCGCGAGCAACCGTCTATTTGAAGCCGAAGCCGGGTTCCGAGATCACCCCCGAGATCATTCGCTCGGTGCGGGCCGCTGTCGCAGGAAGTAAATCGCACCTCGCAGCGGCAGATGTCGTCGTGATGGACCTCGACCGGCGAATCACTTACGAGGCGACCCTGGATGAGCCGTTCCTCCGCCAGCAAGACCAACAACGTGACGAGCGCGCGGCGATCTATCGCCGCCGCATTGAACAGTTGCTGCAACATGTCGATGGAGTCCGCGTCGGCGTGTTCATTGACGATGTTCCGTTCCAAACAGAAGTCGAACATCCCTGGGCTGATTCTCCCAATCAACCGCTGGCTTCCAGACTGCCAGGGTCGATGCCAATGGACTCAACGATCGGGTCTCCCTTCCTGACGGGCAGTGGTCAACCGGCTCATACCAAGTCAGCCTCGACACTCCTCGGGATCAATCAAGAGACTGCCGAATTGGTCCACGTGCATCTCGCAGTCCCCGAAGAGTTCTATCTCCGGCGGATGGAGATGCTGGCCGAAACGGAAGAGATCACGTTCGACCAGACCGAACGCGAAGTCAATGACCATCTGCATAAACGGGTCAACGACGCCCTGCCCGATACGGGACCTACCCCCGAAGTTGTCGTCGATCTCATTCCCGGTGAACGGATCAGCAGCGTCCCCCTCATCGTCCCGACCGGATCATGGGACGAGTTCCGCGACCCCACAGTCTTGTATCCACTGGGCGGCGTCGGGCTGGTGCTGTTCGCCATTGGATGGGCTGTCGTCGCCTCGCGCAGAGGTTGGGATAGTGAGCCGTCCTGGGACAATGCCCCCTTGGATAACACAGCCATCACCGTCAGCCGCGAGGGAGAACTGCACGGAAATCCGTTGGCGTTTCTGGCAACATCCCGATTCGTCGACTGGCTGCCAGCCCTGTTAATGGAGTCGATGGAAACGCTGGCCAAGGTCGTCAGCGTTCTCCCATCCCATCTCGTCGGTGATCTGATGGAACGACTGCCAGCTGCGGAGCAAGTCGACCTGTTGCAGCGGGCGGCACGACAGGCCCCGCCCACGATCACCGAGTTGGAGTTGATCGCTGCGGATTTACGGCGTGAGGTGGGCCAGTTCGGGAAGCCAGACCGAATGCTTACATAACCTGAAACGCGGTCGAAGCCACGAGTTGGGGAACCTGGACTCCCGACTCGGCTTGTCGGACCAGCAAGGCCATCTCCCATGCGGTCACGTAGTGCAGCCGCAACTGCGGATTCGCTCGCACCTGTGCGGCCAGATCGGTGTGAAAGGCCTGCATCTCGGGCCCCAGCAGCATATCAATATTCCCATCCTTACAGCCGTGCGTATGCAGTTTGATGAACTTCCAGTTTGGAAGGTCCGCCACATGGACGCCCGTATTCATCCATTGCTGAAAGCGTCGCCACGTGGGCGGACGGCCTTCTGTGATGTCCGCGTTTTCAATGCGCGGGATCACGCCGAACTTCCGCGAAGACCAGTCGGGCGACAGCGGACCTTGGATCATCAACAAGTGATCTCGCGGTGCCGCTTGACCCGCGCGCGAGCGAATCCCGGTGTTGTGCGACTTCCGCTGGCCGGGGATGTCCTGGGCATAGTAGATCGAATTGATCGTACTCGTCTGGCACTGGCTCGGTGCCGATGGAAGAGTGAAGTCCGCGTAGCAACCGGTCTCCTGGAGAATCGTCAGCTCCTGATCGACACCGCACCACCGGCCATCGGGGCGCGAGTTGCAGAGAGCCCAGTTCCCGTGGATGAAGCCATAGACGATCTCATTGGTCAGCGGATCGCGCCGCAATAGTCCATGCCGGTGGAAGAGGGCATCGCGGAACTGAATCAGCTTTTCTCGCAACTGCTCGGCGGTGTCGTGATCGTGGTGTAAGTGGATGTCGACATCGCCATAGCCCGCAGCACACAGCGGAGCCAGCCGATCGATGTACTCGGGGCGGTACTCGTCCTGCGGGTAGAAGAATGAGTGCTGTGGTGGTCGGCCATGCGTGTCGCGAAACATGCCAAACCGCTGGGGATACTCGGTGACCCACCGATCGACCCGGGCCAGAGCCTTCTCATGAGAGGCCCCGTAACACTCCGGTTCGTAGTGGTCACAGATCGACAAGAACAAATCGACCGGCTGGTCGCTGACCACTTTGGCTGGGCTTTCCCCGGGGAAGTAGTAGTGGCCGATCCAGGACTGCATATTGCGCTGCCGCAGCGCCAATA
>JAYSVZ010000094.1:0-7646 GCA_043718305.1 Planctomycetota bacterium
GTGACCGCATCGGGAGCGGTTTTGGCCCACGCGAGCGCCGGGTCCCACTGGCCTCGTGAGCAGAGGCGGCCCGTTGTGGTGACGTACAACGTCTGGCCACTGAACTCGTTGAAGGGCAGCTCCTCGATCGCAGCTATGTCGAACGTCCCGCTATCGACGCTTCCACGCCAGAGGGCCGTCATTGCCGTCCGTGAACGCGAGTCCCCCTGGGCATAGCTCGCCAGAAGCTTCTTCGCATCGTCCGTTCGATCAGCTTGGATGAGAGCTGCCGCGAGAATGGGAACCGTATCCAGTGGTTGCCGCCCGACATCCGGGAGCTTGGGAACCAAATCCATGGCGAGTTGCAGGGCGGCATCGGCTCCTGCCTTGTCGCCCGCTTTGAGGGCCGCCTCGGCCTGCATGGCGTGCGGGGAGATGGCGTAGAACGTGGTGTTCTTGTCGACGGTTTTCAGGCGAGAGAGCTGTTCTTCCGCTTCGGACTTCTGTCCGGCCAACAAATACGCTTCGGCGGTGAGTTGCCGGGCGAGCGTTTTGTTGCGAACGCCGTCCCGCTTCTGGGCGGCATCGACGATCGCCTTGAGAGACTGCTTCTGCATCTCGGGAAGAGTCGCGGGGGGCGGTTCCTTGGTCTCTTTGACGACATTGTCGATCTTGTCTAGAACGACTTGGTCGACCACCAGATCGTCGGGACTGGGATTGATCGGCCCCGATTTCGGCTCCTCGCGCAGGACAAAGTACCAGACCGCACCGCCGACAACCCCCGCGACCAGCAAACCAAGTAACGTAATGACCGGCGTCGAGAACCCCGATGGCTTCTCGACTTCCTCTTTGACCACCGGGACCGGGGGAGCCTGGAAAATCGGCATCCGGCAGCCGGGGTTACAGCACTTAATCTGCTTGCCGTATTGCGTGGTCGCGATGTAGCCCACCGTTTCGCACATCGGGCATTTGACCTCGATGGTGCGGCTCTTGGCGGCCTTCGGGCTGACC
Source organism: Planctomycetota bacterium (assembly GCA_043718305.1). Lineage (GTDB taxonomy): Bacteria > Planctomycetota > Planctomycetia > Planctomycetales > Planctomycetaceae > TH-plancto1. The sequence continues at coordinate 991 of JAYSVZ010000094.1, forward strand.
GGGCTGGCCTGTTGATGGGCTAACGAGTCGACTTCGAAGGGGTCGTCGACGGTGGGCTCTGCGTCGTCGTCATCATCGCGAGCCGGTCGCCCCTTCGCGGGTGGCGGACTGGACTTGGGAGCCGGAGCCCCCGGCTTGGCAGGACTCGATGGCTTCGCAGGAGCGACAGCGCCGGGCTTGGCCGCAGGCTTTCCCGGAGCCGGTTTGGCGGGCGGCTTCGCACTCGGCTTGCCCGACATCGACGCCCCGCAGAACGGGCAATCGACGGCATCATCTTCCAGGACCGACGCCTTGCAGGCTGGACAGACGGGAAACTCCATGGTGCTTGCCTTCTCGGTGACGTCGTGTCGTTGGAGAATCTCCCGGTGAACGGGGCTCGCCGACAGCCTTGCGATGGGTCTCTATGAACTATAGCAGGCATCGGAAGGAGGGTGAACCGGGAACTTCCCCGGCCTCCACTGAACGAGCGAGATTTCGAATCATTGAGTACGGAAGTCCGCAGGAGGCCGAGTGCGAGACGCACTTTGCGCAGCCCTTCAGTAACCCGCTGCGTCAGCGAGGGCGAGCGTCTCTGAACCGCGATCAGCGAGCTGGACTATCCGGAGAACCCGTGTGCTCCGTTGGTAGCGACCCTGGGCCATCCCCTGCGGAGCCCTAAAGAGTTGAACATCGTGCCGAGAAAGCCGAGCTTCTTCAAATAGCGTTACGATCGGCGAGAGTGCTAAAACTCCCGGAGGGGAGCCGGGAGAGGAAGGAACGGGAGGGTTTTGGGGAGATCGGCGCTTGCAATGGATGCACCGATCCATCTACAGTCATCTATCCGTATACCGCCTGTGAAGGAGTGTCCGATTCGTTGGTTTTGTGCTTTCGTGATGCTCGGATCGCTGGTGTGTCGTTCCGCCTTGGCTGAGGCTCCGCACATCTGGCCGGATGGCGTCTTGCTCAATGCCGATCACCCTCGGCAACAGCTCTTAGTCACCATCAATCAGCATGGCTCGTCGAGCGATGGGACGCCGACCGCGACTTACGTTTCAGACAATCCGGCGGTGGCGACCGTCAGCGCGAGCGGAGTGGTGCAAGCGATCGGCTCCGGGAAGGCGACGATCACGATCTCGCTCGGCGACCAGTCGGCCACTCGGAACGTCGAGGTCGGCGACCTGGCCCCGCGACCGATCGACTTTGAACGTGATCTCCAGCCGATTCTGAATCATGCGGGGTGCAACACGGGGCCATGTCATGGGAAGGCTCGCGGGCAGAATGGGTTTCAATTGTCGCTGCTCGGGTTTGATTCGGACTTTGATTTTGATTCCCTGACCAAGGAAGCTCGCGGGCGGCGGCTCGACCCGAGCCACCCCGAGGCGAGCCTGCTCCTTCGCAAACCAGCGGGGCAGATGCCGCATGGCGGGGGCGTGCGGCTCGCTCGGGAGAGCGAGAGCTACCAGTTGTTCCTCAACTGGATCAAGGCGGGGGCGGGTCGTCGACAGCCGAATACTCCCGCACTGGCCAGCGTCACCGTGGAACCGACCAGTCGCAGCATGACCGGCGGTGCTTCGCAGCAATTGGCGGTCACGGCGCACTACGCCGATGGCACGACCCGCGACGTGACGGGGCTGGCGACCTTTCAGAGCAACGAGGCGGGCATCATTGCCGTCGACAAACGCGGCATCACGACTGCGACTGGCGTGATGGGCGAGGCCGCGATCACCGCGCGCTACCAAGGGAAGTTCGCCATCCATCGCGTCGCGGTCCCGCTAACCGGCGAGTTCGATGCGGCGGCGATCGCAGCTTTCCCGCGCAAGAACTTTATCGATGACCATGTGGCAGCAGGGTGGGAGCGACTTCGGCTCAGCCCGTCAGTGGCTGCGTCTGATGAGAAGTTCTTGCGGCGGGTTTACATCGATATCATTGGACAGCTTCCGACCTCGGATGAAGCGCGGGCGTTTCTCGGCAATACCGCGACCGACAAGCGCGAGCGGCTCGTGGATGAACTGCTGGCCCGTCCGGAGTACGCGGAGAACTGGGCCAACAAGTGGGCCGATCTGCTGCGTCCGAATCCGTATCATGTCGGGATCAAGGCCACCCTCAATTATGATCTGTGGATTCGCGAGGGCTTTCGCAAGAACAAACCCTACGACCAGTTCGTGCGCGAACTTCTGACAGCGCAAGGCAGCACGTTCCGGAACGGCAATACGACCTTCTTTCGGGATCGCCGCGAGCCGGATGAGCTGACGACGATCACGAGCCAATTGTTCCTGGGGATTCGACTGGAATGTGCCAAGTGCCACCAGCATCCGTTCGAGTCGTATAGCCAAGCTGACTTCTACAGCTTCGCCGCTTACTTCGCGAAGATCGGGCGGAAGGGGAACGGCATCTCGGCTCCGATCTCGGGTTCCGAGGAGTTCATCTTTACGAGAAACGATGGTCAGGTGACGCACCCCGTGACCGGCGAGGTCTTGCCTCCCCGACCACTCTTCGGGACAGCCCCCGCGATCCCCGAGGACGGTGACCCTCGTGAATCGCTGGCGTCGTGGATCACCTCGAAGGAGAACCCGTTCTTTGCCCAGACGATGGCGAATCGCGTGTGGGCTGACCTGATGGGGCGTGGGATCGTGGAGCCGGTGGATGATCTGCGAGCGACCAACCCGGCCTCGAACCCGGCGTTGCTGGAAGCACTGGGCCGGGACTTTGCCGAGAACGGATTCAACATCAAGCACCTGATCCGCCGCATCGCGACCTCTTCGGCGTACGGGCTAAGTTCGGTCCCCACGGATCGCAACATTGCGGATACACGGAACTTCTCGCGTTACTATCGCCAGCGGATGCGGGCCGAGGTGCTGGTCGATTCGGTCTCGCAACTCACGCGGCAACCCGACAACTTCGAGGCCATGCCGCCGGGAGCCTTGTCGAAAGAGATTTGGACGCACCGCGTCGATTCGCTGTCGCTCGATACCTTTGGCCGCCCCGATCCGAACCAGGATCCGCCGTGTGAACGGACGACCGATACGACAGTCGTCCAGGCACTCCATCTGATGAACTCGAACCAAATGGCCAACAAGCTCATGAGCGATGGCAGCCTGCCCCACATGATGGCCGAGACGCAACTCACCCCAGCGCAGATCGTCGAGGAGATGTACCTCGTGACGTATAGTCGCCTCCCCGATGCGGAGGAAACCAAGATCGGCGCGGAGCTATTCGAGAAGATTGCCAACCGGCGGGGAGCGGGTGAGGATCTGTTGTGGGCGTTGTTGAATACGCCAGAGTTTGTGTTCAAGGATTGAATGACGTATCCGACATCTTCTGGCTCCCCTCTCGTCCGTCACCGCAGAATTCACGCATCACCAGACGCGTTAGTCACTCAACATTCCTCCTCCGCCCCAACGGGGCAGCCACAAACCAGCCTGGGGCAGAGCGACCAGCGGGAGCGCCGCCCCAGGTCGCAGAATCCCCCCGCGCCCTCAGCCCTGAAAGGGCGAAACAGAGCTGTGGCTCGCAATGTGCCGCCCTTTCAGGGCTTGGCGAGCAAGGCGGACTCGATTCCCAAGGCGTTGCCCTGGGCTGGTATGTCGGTGCCCTTTCAGGGCGGAAGCAGGGAGCATTCCAGGGAAGGGGCGAAGTGCGACTCGGACTCTGGCCTTGGTGACTTCCGCAGGAGCGGACTAGGATGGACCGGGCACTACAGCCTCCCGCTTCAAAGCAGAAACGGCAGCCCGGATTTGTTCAGGGCTGCCGCTGGATGAGAACCAGATTGTGTGTCGAACTGTTTGACCGGTTCAAAGAAGTCTGTTGATAAGCCCCTGTGGCACGGGCGTCCCGCCCGTGTTCCCCGGAAAGCACATGGGCGAAACGCCCATGCCACGCTCTTCAAGGGGCTGTTAAAAGTCGAGCGACACGATCCGTCCCGGGACGAAGCGGAAGTAGCGGTCCTGAGTGGGAACTCCCGGACCTTTTCCGTAGCGGGCTTCGACACGGTAGATGTGGGGCACGCCCGGGGTCAGCGGATCAGACTCGAAGTGCCACAGAGTCGGATCGCGTCGATCGCGGAAGCCCGCGACACCGTCCTTCGTCCGATATTCGTTCGTGCCGTAGACCCGCACATCGGTGGCCCCCGCCACACGCACATCGACGATGCTGATTCGCGGGTGCTTGTCGACGGGAATCGGCTTCATGTTCCGCTGATAGGTCCGACCGAGTGTTCCCGGCGGCGGTGCTCCATCCGTCACGAGTACATAGGCCGGTGCCGGTTGGGCCACGATCATTCCCGGACCGATCGCTTCGGCGGGCCCCGGATAGACATCCTGCATCCCGGGAGCCAACGTTGGCTCCGCCACGGGGACCAGTATTCCGCCGTGGGCGGGTGGCTGAGCCTGACTGAGATGGGGCAACGTTAAGAGGCCAGCCATCGCCAACAGCGACATTCGCTGACGAAAAGTCATCATCGTGATCAAAGTTGGTCTCCCAGTATGGAGGGTGCCCGTTTGAAGGGTAATCGTGTGGACAACACAAACCTACCACTCGGCCCGCAACTGGTTGAAGCGACGTTCAGTATCTGTTCGGTTTCTTGTGGGTTCTGATGGGATCGCCGCAGAAATCCTTAGAACACGCAGAGTTTACCAAATCATGCCCCGTCCCTTGCCACGTTCGACGCCTACTCTGTCCCGACCGCAACGAACCTCATAACATGTGCGCGTGGCCCGCTCTGTGTCGCGATCAGGGCTGGTCGCATCGAGCCGGACTTGGAAACAACAGGCGAAGACCCGAAGGGAAGACCAACGATGTCGTACGGTGCTGGATTACCGCTGGGGTTTCGGGTTGCGGGACATGCTTGTGGGATTAAGTCGGATCCCAAGGCGCTCGATCTCGCACTGTTTGTCTCGGACGCCCCCTGTGCAGCGGCGGGGGTCTTTACGCAGAATCTGGTCTGTGGAGCCCCCGTGAAGGTCACGCGGTCGCGGCTCCCTCGTGGGACGGCCCGCGGCGTCGTGATTAATTCGGGCAACTCCAATGCCTGTACCGGGGATCGCGGAATCGCCGATGCCGAATGGATGACAGCGGCCGCCGCCGAACAAATTGGAGCCCCAGCGGAAGACTTCCTCGTCTGCTCGACGGGGGTCATCGGACGGTTCCTTCCCAAGGAGAAAATCGCCGCTGGGCTGCCTCTCGTCGCGGGCAAGCTCGGCACGACCCCCGAGCACCTCGAAACGGCAGCTCGCTCGATCATGACGACCGACACAGTTCCCAAGATCGTGATGCGAAAGCTTTCGGCGGGCGGGCACACCTGGACCGTGACCGGCGTCTGCAAGGGGGCCGCGATGATCGCCCCGAACATGGCCACAATGCTCTCAGTCATCATGACCGACGCCGAGATGACCCCCGACGAGGCCCACTCCCTCGTCCGACACGCCGTCGACCGCAGCTTCAACTGCATCAGTGTCGACGGCCACACGAGTACCAGTGACACCGTGTTGCTGCTCGCCAATGGCCGGGCGGGAGCTGTGCCGGAGAGCCTGAAGGCTCAATTGCGATCAACGATGGACGACGTGGCGATGGCTCTGGCGCAGGCGATCATTCGCGACGCCGAGGGAGCGGGTCACTTCGTGACGATCGATGTTCACGGGCTACCGACGCGCGAGGCGGCTTTCCGAATCGCTAAGACGGTGGCCGATAGTCCTCTCGTGAAGACGGCCATCACCGGCAACGATCCGAACTGGGGCCGCATCGTGTCAGCGGCGGGATACTCCGGTGTTCCGTTTCGCGAAGAAGACTGCTCGCTGACCGTGAATGAAATCCCGCTTTACCGGGCAGGAGCTCCCGTCGCCTTCGACGCGAAGGCGGTCTCCGCTGCGATGGCCACCGGCGAGGTGCGGATCCATCTGGAGTTCACCCTCGGCAAAGAGTCGGTGCGGTTCTGGACGAGCGATTTGACCGCAGAATACGTGCGGCTCAACGCGGACTACACGACGTAAGGCGAGCGACCAGAAGACGCCTCCCAGTAGGACGGCCTTTCCAGGCCGTCCCGAGCGAACGCGTCACTCACGAATGGCCGGACGGAGTGGATCGTAAGGTTGGCCATCGCTCTGGGACGGGCAGGAATGCCCGTCCTACGGGGATCGTATTTCTGGCCGCACGCCTAAGTGGACGCGACGACCTGTAGGGCCGACAGTCTCACGTGAATTACCGCCGGTTGAATCACGTGGCATGGGCGTCTCGCCCATGGACTTTCCCCAGGATTCACGGGCGGGACGCCCGTGCCACGGCTGTTAAACCAACTCCGCAATCGGCGTCCCATCGGTCAGGATCGGCATCGGTCGTCCGGCCAGATCGAGGAACGACTGGTCGGGATCGATCCCCAAATGGTTGTACACCGTGGCCCACAGGTCGCCCGGGATCAGCGGGCGGTCCTTGGGAACCTCGCCCTTGCTGTTCGTCGAACCGATCGCCTGACCGTGGCGCAACCCGCCGCCAGAGACAATCAGCGACATCGAACTCGGCCAGTGATCGCGGCCCGGTTGCTTCACGCCGGTCTGGGTGCCGATGCTCGATTCCACGCGCGGCGTTCGACCAAACTCGCCCGTCACCACCAGCAACGTCTTCTTGTCGATCCCGCGAGCGTACATGTCCTCGATCAAGGCCGTCACCGCCTGGTCATAGATCGGGAA
>JAYSVZ010000095.1:0-7629 GCA_043718305.1 Planctomycetota bacterium
GGCTGCTCTCCCGTGAAGCCCCAGTTGTTCGGCGACCGCATCAGCCCCTGGCCGAAGTGGTGCAACCAGAGCCGGTTCACGATCACCCGCGCGGTCAGCGGGTTCTCTCGATCAGCAATCCAGCGGGCCAGTTGCAGCCTTCGTTCCGAGGTCTTGGCGGCTTCTTTCGGCGGAGCGAACTCGCCGAACTTGGCGGGCCAGAACGAGAGCGACGCCGGGGCCACAACATCACGCGGCGCGTGACGTTCTCCATTCTTGAGCAAGTGCAGCGGCCCCGGTGTTGGTCCGAGGTCAGTCCATCCCAGTACCTCTGGCGTGGCCAATTCCTCCGGACTCGGCCCACCCACGAACGCGGGATTGCGAGCTGCGATGGGACCCGCCCAGAAGGCCCCCGCCATGCGGTAGTAGTCCTTCTGCGGGATCGGATCAAACTTGTGATCATGACAGCGGGCACACTTGACGGTCATACCGAGAAATGCTGTGGACGTGGTGTGAACCAGGTCTTCGAGCCGTTCGTACTTGTAGTCCTCGGCATCGTTCGGTTCATCGTTCCAGGTGCCGAGCCGCAGAAAACCGGTCGCGATCACCGTCGACTCGGTGCGATCCGGCAACTCATCCCCGGCCAGTTGCTCGATGATGAACTGGTCATACGGCATGTCCGCGTGGATCGCGTGGGCCACCCAGTCGCGGTACTTCCAGGCAAACGGCTTCGGCTGATCCCGCTCGTACCCGCTCGTCTCCGCGTACCGCACCAGATCGAGCCAGTACCGTGCCCAGCGCTCCCCAAAATGCGGTGAGGCGAGGGTCCGGTCGACCAATTGCTCCCACGCATCGGGCCGCTGGTCGTTCACGAAGGCCTCGATCTCCTCGACCGATGGCGGCAACCCCAGCAGGTCGAAATAGAGCCGCCGAATCAAGGTTCGCCGGTCGGCCCTCGGAGCGGGGACCATCTTCTCGGCAGCGAGCTTCTGCTGAATGAAAGCATCGACCGGATGCGGTCGCCCTCCCGCTGGGAGATCAGGTCGCACCACCGGTTGCAGCGACCACCAGTCGCGACCCGCGCGGAGATCGGTCGTCTGCTCGAACGGGTCGAGGATGCGGCCTTCCGGCCAATCGGCCCCTCCCACGATCCACTGCTCCAAGAGCTTCGCCTCCGCCTCGGGGAGTTTTTGGGAAAGGCCCTTCCGCTCCGGCGGCATCTCCCCGGCATGGACTCGCTTCAGGAATAAACTGGCTCCCGAATCACCAGGCCCTAAGACGGCCCCGCTGTCTCCGCCCTTCATGAGCCCGGCATGGTGTGACAAAACCAGACCACCCGCAGCTTCACTGGCTTGATGGCACTCCAAACATCGCCGGACGATGACTTCGGAAGCTTGGCCGAACAACGTCGATACCGAGGCTGTGACCGAGGCAGGCCCTTCCGCCCAAGCTTCATCGCAGCTCCAGAAACAGAACACCACCAGAAGTGGAAGACCGCCACCAGTCAACCAACAACGCTGTGCGATGGACACTGAGTCGGTCATACAACCCGCTCCGGCAGAAGGGAGGCGCTTCAACACCCGTCGGTCTCAGTGTACCAGCGACCACCATTCGCCCCTAGTGCCCCCGACATGCTGACTCGAAGTTGGAGTCCAGACTTTAGCCGGCTTTAGCCTGTCCGGAACAACCTAAAGGCGGCTTTAGCCAGCTCCGGAGCAGCCAAAAGGCTGGACTCCAACCCCCAGCGTTAGCATCGCCTGAACTTCCGAGGGCATCTCCAGGCCAGCCACTTGGCTGTTGATTTCCTCAAACATCTTGCGCCCCAGATTGACAGTGCGTTGCCACGTATTCTGCGCCTCACCAAGCAAAACGAAAAACCCCTCGCGACGAAACTCGTCGCAAGGGGATAGTTGATGTCCGGTCCGGTCTTTCAACCGGGAGTCATGGGGGCTTAGTCCCAGTTCTTCGGCTGCATGAACCAGAACCACTTATCCGTCTTGGTGCTGAAGCGAAGGCTCCAGCTTCCGTCTTTCCATTCCAAGGTCGACTGACGCCAGTTCAGTGGAACCTGGGGGTAAGGATAGAACGGGCCGATGTACGGGAAGGCACTCGCATCGTACTGGCTCGGATAAGCCACAGCCGCGTAGTTGTCATTCTGAGCGTAGGTCGGCCAAGCGTACTCGGGGACGTTCGGCTGGTTGTACATCATGTGGTGACCCGCCGGAGCGACACCGCCGCCGGGGTAACCCATCCCTTGGGGGGCCATGCCGGGAGGCATTCCCATACCGGGTCCACCCATGCCCGGAGGCATTCCCATGCCGCCCATGGCTTGCTGGGGGATGCCGGGTGGCAGTTGGCCTTCACCGACGGCGAGACCCGCCGGGTAGACTGGCCCACCTTGCGGATAGCTCGGAGCGACCGGCTGGCCCTTGACGGTCAGACGGTTCAGCACCTGCTGCACGCCACCGACGGCTTCAGCGGCTTGCTGAGCCCGCATCGCTTCGGCTTGGCTGCCGACATCGCCGAGCAAGCTGCAAGCACCGTTCTTGTAACGGATTTCGATGTCGTAGCCGTTAAGGCCCGCCGAGGCCATCTCGTCAGCGATCGCCTGAGCGACCGACTGATTCGACGGACCGGCCTGTTGTGGCTGGGCAGTCTCTTCGTATTGGACGCGTTGAATCGGTTGGCGGCCATCGGCAGATTCTGCCAAGGCCGGAGCGACCGACTGAATCGGGCTGAGCTGGTTGTCAACCGACTCCACACCCGGTGTCCGCGAGGCGATCTGGGTCGCCCGAGCGAGTTGCTCGGCGTCGATGATCTCCCCGGTCAGGGTGGCCGTCCCATCGAGCACCTCGATGCGGATTCCCTTGCCTTTGAGGCCGGCGGATTTCATTCCCCCGGCGATCTGCTTGGCAATGGCATCGTTAGAATTCGCAGAACCCTTGTCTGCGGAAGGCTTTTCAGCCGAGGCAGAACGGGCTGCAGTTTGCGCGGGGCGAGCGTTCGACTTCTTCAATCCGTCAAACGGCCCGGCCAACGCGATCGCGGGGGCTGTCGCGAGCAGTCCAATGGACAGCACCCATTTCCGTGGCAGAAGCATGAAACTGACTCCTTCGTGTTGGTCCAGGGCGCTCGCCCCAACCGGAACCGGTTCGTAACCGGATGACGGTTTGTCATGGGTTAGATCGGTCGGATTGCTCCGACGACATCAACTATTCTGGTTATTTCGGCTGTAGGGGATGTCCGAGAGGAGAAAAAAAGGCACAACAACGAGAGAACGGGGATTTCTCAGGTCCGTCGAGGCTCGCGTCCGAGGCGCGTATTGTGCCGGGAAGCTGCCCCCAATCGCGCCAAGGAGCCCGTCCCACTTCGGACGACAGCGAACGGGGGCCGGTCAGTCCCTCGTGCCAGACGGGGCGTGATCCGACAGCCCCCGGTTCGAGAACGGTGCGATGCGAGAGTCGTTCTGCCACTCGGCCCCTGCCGGGTCGGGCAGACATTCCCTCTCCATCGACGGGTTGCCGTAATTCGCGACGACACCCGCCGGTGGCCGGTTTCCGGATTCTCCGGTTTTGGGTCGGTTGCCAAGCCCAGCCGTTCTCCCGTACACTGCTTGGCTCTCGATTTCGAACTTGGCTGCCGTCCAACGCCGGTGGCCCCTCCGAAGGTGTGTCATGAAAGAAGGCATCCATCCCGACTACCACCCCGTCGTGTTTCACGATGTCGGTTCGGGCGTCAAGTTCCTCACTCGTTCCACGATGACCTCCAAAGAGAAGGTCAAGTGGGAAGATGGGAATGAATACCCACAGATCTCCGTCGACATCAGTTCGGCCAGCCACCCGTTCTTCACCGGCAAGATGAAGTTCATCGACGCCGCAGGACGGGTCGAGAAGTTCCAGAAGAAGTACGGCATGACCCCCAAGACCGAACCCGGCGTGTAGCTGGAATCCGAACCAACTTCACAACCCGCCGGAGGCTGAGCCTTCGTGCGGGTTTGTTGTTTGGAAAGAGGAGAGATTCGAGACGAGAAATTAGAGCCAGACCGCTCCACCCCCGTCGCATCATCTTCTCTTGCTGGCTCTCCTCTCTTCCCTCTCGTCTCTCGTCTGATCCATCATGTACCCGAGCCTGCAACTCAAACTGGATCGGTTCGAAGAACTCGAACGCCAATTGCAAGATCCGGCGGTTCTCGGCAACGGAACCAAGCTGGTCGAAGTGCAGCGGGAGTACGGCGGGCTGCGGAAGATTGCCGAGTCGGTGCGGTCCTTTCTGAAACTGGAACAGGATCTCGCCGCAGCTCAGGAGTTTGTGGCCGAGGCCACTGACGATGAGACCCGCGAGTACGCTCAGGCCGAGGTCAACGAACTCTCCGCCAAGAAGGCGATCCATCAGGCCGAGTTGGAAGACCTCGTCACCGCAGGCGACTCGATCTCGCGCGGCGGCCTGATCATGGAAATCCGGGCGGGGACCGGGGGGGACGAAGCGGCCCTGTTCGCGGGCGATTTGTATGAAATGTACATGCGGTACATTGATCTGCGGGGCTGGAAGACCGAGGTCATCGATATCGCCGACGGTGAAATGGGCGGGTTCAAGGAAATCGTCTTCTCGGTCTCGGGTGAAGGCGCTTACCACCGGCTCCAGTTCGAGAGCGGCGGGCATCGCGTGCAGCGCGTTCCAGCCACTGAATCACAAGGCCGCATTCACACCAGTGCCGCCACTGTCGCCGTGTTGCCCGAAGTGACCGATGTCGAAATCGTCATCAAGGACGAAGACCTGCAAATCGACACCATGCGCGCGGGCGGACCCGGAGGACAGAAGGTCAACAAGACCGAGTCAGCCGTCCGCATCACGCACATTCCGACCGGCATCGTCGTGAAGTGCCAGGACGAAAAGTCCCAGCACAAGAACAAGGCCCAGGCCATGCGAGTCCTCCGCAGCCGGATGTTCGAAGCGAAACAGAAGCAAGAAAACGAAGCCCGCGCATCGGCCCGCCGAACCCTCATCGGCTCCGGCGACCGCAGCGAAAAGATCCGCACCTATAACTTCCCCCAAGCCCGCGTGACCGACCATCGCATCAACGTTTCGATCTACAAGTTGCAGGCCTTCATGTTGGGCGAAATCGACGAGATGATCGAAGCTTTGGTGGAATTCGACCGCCAGGAACGGCTCAAGATGGTTCACGATTAACGACACTCCGCGCTGCAGCCGATAGGCAAGGCATCCAGAGCGTGACGCTCTGCAAATATCCAAAAACTTCCCAAATACATTTCTGCCCACGCTTGCAATTCCGAATGAGCGAGTCAACCATAACGCCATTGAGTTAAGCCCGCTCGTCATTCGACGCAGTGGTCACCCGCGAGTTGGTCGCCGTTGAGGGGATAGAGCATGGCCCGTCTTCCGTCTTTGCGACCTCTTACAATCGTTGTTACCCCGTAGCCTCCGCGCTCCTCGTTCGCGCCGCCGAGTAACAGCGCGCCGCTTCACCTCGACGGCGGCTCTGGAGTTGCGCCAGATGCTGAGCAGTACGATCGATATTACGATGTACAACGGCATGGGCGTCCACGCGACGGCGATCGATCTGCCGGTTGATTCCCTCGGTTTTGTGGGCTTTGTGGACGAACCGACGGACGGCGCTGCGTACTTGAATGACAACGATCCGACGCAGGTCATCTATCATTCTGCGGGCGTCGTGGGGGTCCAGACCTTTGAGTTTATCTACCTTGATGCGCAAGGTGATCAGCAGTTCTGTACCGTGAACGTGACGACCGTGGCCGACCCGAACGATCCGTCCGGATCGGGGGAGGGGGCTGGCTCGGGTTCGGGAGGGGGGAGCGGTTCTGGCAGTACCGGGACTGAGTATCAATACGGTTACGGTCTGGGTGGAGCAACGGGCGACGGGTCGGGGACACCGTATGAATTCGAGTACGAATACGGCTACGGTTACGGCGGTGCATCCGGGAGTGAGTCGGGAATCGATAACAGTTCCGATGCCGAAAATGCAGCCGTGGCGGCGGCTGGCTCGGGGACCACATCTGGCTCTGGCTCTGGAAGCGGGTCGGGAACCGCGACCAGTACTGATTCCAGCGTCTATCTTCCCCCGGTGGCTGTCATTTGGGGGACAAGACCAGAAGTGCCCTATCGCGGGACGCTTCAGCTCAAAGGCACCCAATCACACGACCAAGACAACTTGGGGACGGGGGATCCGATCATCGCCTACCAATGGGATCTCGATGGGGATGGGTACTACGATGACTCCAGTTCATCGACATTGTCGCTGACCTGGAGCCAGATCCTGGCCTACGGCGGCGTGCCTGGGGCCAACTACACGGCGCGGCTAAAAGTCACCGACAATGAATGGGCGGTCGACACGGATACATTTACAACCCAACTGGGGAATCTGGATTACTTGCCGCCCGTCGCAGCGATTCAAGGGGCGACATCAGTCCCTTATGGCGGCACGTTGTCACTCAGCGGAACTGGTTCTCGGGACCTAGACACGTTCGGTACCGGGCCGGAGATTACCGCCTACAAATGGGATCTCGATGGAGACGGAGCGTTCGATGATTTCATCTCAACGACTGCATCGACATTGTCGCTAACGTGGAACCAGATCATCAACTACCGCGGCGTGGCCGGATCGAACTACACGGTCAAGCTGCAAGTGACCGACAATGACACCGGTATTAATACAATGAGGGACACGGAGACCTTGATTGTGGGGCTGGGGTCGCCTCCGCCACCTCCCACGGTGACTGTGACTGCGCAGGACGCTTCCGCCAGTGAAGTCGGGCCTGATCCGGGTTCATTGAAATTCACACGAACGGGATCAACGTCCGCCGCACTCGTCGTTTCCTACACCCTGGGCGGGACCGCCATCAATGGGACCGATTACCAGACAGCTGCGGTGACCGTCACGATTGCTGCGGGGCAGAGTACGAAGACGCTCGCCATCACCCCGAAGACCGATACGCTAGTGGAAGGGAATGAGACCGTCATTGCGACCCTCACCGCCAATTCGGCCTACGTGATCGGGACCAGTTCCGCAGCGACGATCACCATTCAAGACAAGCCCGCGAACCAGTTGCCCGTCATCACCAGCAACGGCGGCGGACCGACCGCTGCTATCACCGTCAACGAAAATCAAACAGCAGTGACCGATGTGCAATCGAGCGATCCGGACGGGTCGACGGAGAATGGCGGCGGGCTGACGTACAGCTTGACCGGCGGGGCGGATCTGGCCAAATTCGCGATCAATGCCAACACCGGCGTGCTGACATTCATCACAGCCCCGAACTACGAATCCCCCACCGATGTCGGGGCGAATAATACCTATGGTGTGCAAGTGACCGTTACCGGCCCGACCGGACGGAAAGATGCCCAAGGGATTACGGTCTCCGTCGTATCGGTCAGCGAACCCCCGGTAATCACCAGCGATGGCGGGGGAGCGACGGCCTCGGTGACGGTTAGCGAAGGAACCACGTTCGTGACGGATGTGCAGTCGACTGACCAGGACGGCACGCTCGAAGGGCCCGGTGGATTGACCTACTCCATCACCGGTGGAAAGGATCGAGCAAAGTTCGAGATCAATGCCAACACCGGCGTACTGTCCTTCAAAACCGCCCCCGATTTCGAGACCCCCACCGATCGCGG
>JAYSVZ010000096.1:0-7620 GCA_043718305.1 Planctomycetota bacterium
TGGCATACCATCCGCTGCCCGGCGGCCGCATTACTCGCTGTTCGGTTCCCCGAATGCCCTGAAGTGGCCGCCGTCGCTTCCGCTCAAGCCCGTTTGCAAAATCTGGCCGCTGTGGCACTCCTGGGAGGCGGCGAAGTGGCCGACCGTTACGCCCGCGATGCCACGCAGAAGCTGCATGAGACGCACCCCGACGCCGGTGCGTTGACCAGGCGTGATCTGGCGATGGTCCGTCGATTGGCCGATGGGAGTTCATTTTTGCAGTTTCGGTCCAGTGGTAACGCCCAGGGGCAGACGGCGTGTCTGGTCTCATTGACGCATGCGAGAAGCGGCCCGGCCCGGGTGAGTATTTTGCAGACACCGACCGTTGTCCGATAAGGAACACCCCGCGCGTCCTCGCGAGTTAGCTAGAATGGTTTCGCTCTCCGGCGTTCTCAGGCAGAATCTCGGAGACCACTGACAGTCCAACAGCCAGCTTCCCACGGGAAACCGCATGTCCCTCTTCCGCCCCGATATCGACCGCATCGCTGGCTACGTTCCCGGGGAACAGCCACAAGACACCGGTTGGGTGAAGCTCAACACCAACGAAAATCCCTACCCGGCCTCGCCCCGCGTGGCTGAGGCAATCGCGGCGGCGGTCAAGCGGTTGCATGTCTACCCGGATCCGCTGGGGACTTCATTTCGGAAGGCGGCGGCTGAGCTGTTCGGTCTCGATCCGGAGTGGATTTTGCCGGGGAATGGCAGCGACGAGATCCTGACGATTCTGGTGCGGACGTTCGTCGATGCCAAGGAGCTGATCGCCTACCCGTACCCGACTTATATCCTGTACGAGACGTTGGCTGATTTGCAGGGAGCCGCGCACCAGCGGATTCCGCTGCGGCCCGATTGGAGTTGGAATCTGGACATTGCCCGGCAGGTCACGCGCCGCGCCAAGATGGTCTTCACCCCGAACCCGAATTCCCCGTCCGGGAACCGCTGGTCGGATGAGACGATTCAACAACTCATCCCGTCGCACGGGGTACTCGTGCTCGACGAAGCCTACGGCGATTTTGCCGACCAGCCGCACCACATGGAGCTGCTCAAGTCCCCCGCCGGAAAGCAGATGATCGTCACCCGGACCTTCAGCAAGAGCTATAGCCTCGCCGGGATGCGGTTCGGGTTCGCCGTGGCGCACCCCGACCTGATCGCCGGGATGTGGAAGGTCAAAGACAGCTACAACTGCGACGCCCTCTCACTGGCCGCTGGCGAAGCAGCCCTCCTTGACCAGAATTGGATGCTCGCGAATCGAGCCAAGATCATCGCCACGCGAACGCGACTGGCAACGTCACTCCAAGCCCTCGGCTTCCAAACGGTCGATAGCCAGGCCAACTTCGTCTGGGCGACGCATCCCACGGGAGAACACAAGTCGATCGACGACCAACTGAAAGCCCGCAAGGTACTCGTGCGTTATATGCGGTTCCCCGGAGTCAGCCCGACCGGCGAGTACGGCGCGGACAAGTTTCTGGATGGACTTCGGATCACGGTCGGGACCGATGAGCAGATCGATGCCTGCCTGGCGGCACTGGGGGAGATCGTGGATGAAGGATGAAGGCAGCGCTTTCCGCGAGCACGAGACCCCCCTTACAATGTGGGCTCCGCAACACCGAAGGCGACCGCCATGAAGACTTTTGCCCCGACATCGATCGATCACCTTCGCGGATATGTGGAGCAGGAAGCTGTTCCGTTGCGTCAATCGATCACCCCGATCGGCGGTGGGACAGCCTTGCAGTGCGGTTTTCCTTTGCGTCGAGTCAGTACGCGCGTCGAAATGTCGGGACTGTCGCGGGTCGTCGACTTCCCAGCCCGCGACATGACCATCACCGTGGAATCCGGGATTCGCATCGCGGAACTCCAGCGAGTTCTGGGGACCGAACGACAACGTCTATCGATTGATCTGCCGCAGCCGGACCAAGCGACCATCGGCGGGGCTATTGCCACCAACGCCAGCGGATCGCGGCGGTTCGGGCACGGGTCGTTTCGCGACTATCTGATCGGGATGTCGGCCATTGATGGCCACGGACGATCATTTTCGGCGGGTGGCCGAGTCGTGAAAAACGTGGCCGGATACGACCTTTGTAAACTGATGATCGGCTCGCTCGGAACGCTAGGGATTCTCACTCAGGTCACCTTGAAGGTCCGACCGCTGCCCGAACTTCTGGAGGCCGTCACGCTGGCCTACGAGACCTCCCAGGCGGCTGAGTCGGCGTTACAAGTGCTGGTGAGTACGGCCACTCGCCCCGTGGCAATCGATCTGCTCAATGCCCTGGGAGCAGAGCGTCTGACATCTCTCGCCGCCGGGGTGTCCCTTCCCCAAGGACGATATCTACTGGTTCTGGTTTACGAAGGGGGCGAGCGGGAGGTCCGCTGGCAAGTGGCGACCGTTCTCGACGAGCTTCAAGCGACCCGTCCGGTGGCTGACGGAGCGTTCGGCCCGCTGGAATCCGCCGTCTTAATGCATGCGATGGCCGAGTTCACGGCGATCGCTCCCGAAGTCCCCCAGGCCCACTTGAGCGTGCCCCCCACATCGGTTACGCGGGTCGTGTCAGAACTCAACCTCCAGGGATTTTGGATCCAGGCCCACGCCGCCAATGGAGCGGTTCGGGCGATCTTTCCGGAACGCTGGACAACCGACGAAAAACTCCCGACCAATTGGGCCAAGGTGCTGGAGGTCGCCACGATGGTGGGCGGTCATGCGACACTGGTCGGGGGAATCGATCAACTCCGCGATGGCCTGGAAGTGATGGGACATCGGCGCGGCGACTGGAGCCTGATGGAAGGGGTCAAGAAGACCCTCGACCCACACGACCTGCTGAACCCCGGACGGGTCCGTCTAAGGGGATAGGGGCAACTTTCAGCGATCAGCCAGCACCCTCCATCTCCCCTCTCCCCCGGCGGCCTGTTGATTTATTCGCCGTGCGGTCAGGAATGATGTCATGACTCGAACATCACTTTGACACTCGCCCCTCACCCCGGCTCCCCTCTCTCGGGGGAGAGGGGGGCCGGAAAATGGAATCATCCCAGACCGCGTAGAGAATACTTCCCCATTTCCCGTACATAGCGGCCCGGCCTGGGCTGGTTGGGGTGATGCTGGGTGGGCTGCTGTCCGTTGCGTGTTGGGGAGGGGTGTGATGGAGTATTGGGCGAAGGCGCCGGTGCCGCGGTGCTGGCGAGTGTGCTCTTGTATGGTTTGATGACGCGGATTCGGTCGAGTCGGATGCTCGAAGAGGCGCTTTGGGTTCGCAATGATTTTCGGTGGTTGGCCGAGGGGCGGACGATCGATCACACGACGCTCAGCACCTTTCGAAAGAAGCATCCGGAGGAGCTCAAGAACCTGTTTGTGCAGATCGGTTTAGTGGCCCGCGAGTTGGGGTTATTGACGCTCTCGCAGTTGGCCTTTGACGGGACGCGGATGAAGGCCAGCAACCGTCGTCGGGCCACGCGGAAGGTGGCGGACCTGGCCGCAGCGCGGGCGGAACTGGCTGCGAAGTTCGCGGAGTTGTGGGCCAAGGCCGAGGCCCAGGATGCTGCGGACGACGACACGGAGCGGTTGGTCGGCGGTGGCCTATAATCTCGTGATACAGTTTCGCCGCCAAGCTGCGGCCAAGGCCCAAGTGGTGCCCCGCCGCATGAGCTTTAAGCGCACCTGGACCACGTTCCGCACGTTCCTGCTCCCGTCGATGACCAACGACCCGGCCCACTGCCGCCAGCGCTACGAACTCGCCGGGTGCCACTGGCGAGGGCTTTGACTCGCCAGTGTTGGGCGACCAGTCACATCAGGAGAGAGGGTTCACGCTCGAAGACACTGGCGGCCCAAAGCGACCGCCAGTGGCACCCAATGCAGCCTCTATTGCAGCGGCGGAGTGACCCGCCATCTGGGATAGCGGTCGTGGGTGGCGGGGGCAGGAGGCTTGGTGGATGGCCCCGGCTCGGGTGACGCTCGCCCTGAATGTGGTCGTCGGACTCGACCGTAGTCTGGACCCCCAGGTCCGGACGGAACGGACGTAGGCGTCCGTTCTACTTTTCGGCGCTGACGCCATTGTGGACTGTGATGTTGGGACACGGACGGCGGGGATGACACGGACACAGAGCGCCTCCTCCAGCGCCCGACTCGACCGAATCCGCGTCAACAACCCATACAACAAAACGCTCGCCAACACCCGCGGATGAATCGGCGGCTGACCCCGCGTTAAGTCATAACCCGCTTCCCACACCGACCTCTCCACTGGTCACCGTAGTCCACCGGACTTGGAGAGTCCGGCGACTTGGTGCCGACAGTGGTACTGTGGCACCGGTTGGCTTTGGAGCCTACCGGTGTGCCTTGGCACAAGGGGTTTGCCGTGATCAACCTCTCGCGACAAGAACCTCTTTTCGGCTGCGCGGCCCCGGTCGTCCAAAGCGGCAACCGGGGCCAACCCGCGAAAGCGTAGCGGAATTCGTCAGAATTTCGCCGGGATCGACGCGAACTGGCGGAACGGCGAAAGTCTGACGACTTCCGCTACGAAGGGCCCAGACGCGGGGCGGCAACGGTTGGCTCGCTTGGGAGCCCAGGCAAACCCCCTTTCGAGTTGGCGTTGCCCCCCAGGAATCCTATGATCGCCCCTGCACGTCGAGCCTCCGTGACGGATCGGGCAGGCAGCACCGTGCGGAACCACTCCGGAGATTGTTGTCCATGACGAGTTCCATGACCGTGAATTTCGCATGTGCCAAGTCATGGCGCAGCCTTGTTCTCCTGGGGGCCTGCTTGGTTGCGTATTGCGGTTGCAGTTCGCCATCGACCGCATTAGCCCAAGCCAAGGCCGAGGCCAAGGAGGATCCCATGATCGCTGGCGAGAACCCCTTTCCCGGACGATTCGCCGCTCCCGAACTCGACGGCGGAACCGAGTGGCTCAACACCAGCGGCCCGATCTCGATGAAGGATCTGCGCGGGAAGATCGTGATCCTCGACTTCTGGACCTACTGCTGCATCAACTGCATGCACATCTTGCCCGACTTGAAGTACCTGGAACGCAAATACCCGAACCAGCTCGTCGTGATCGGCGTGCATCATCCGAAGTTCGAGAACGAACACGACAGCGAAAACATTCGCTCGGCCATCTTGCGATACGAGATCGAGCATCCCGTCGTCAACGACAGCAACAGCACGATTGGCCAGAACTTCGGCTTCAGCAGTTGGCCCACTCTGGTCTTGATCGACCCCGAGGGGAAGTACGTCGGGCAACAGCCGGGCGAGGGGAACCGCGAGCTGTTCGATAATGTGATTGCCAAGATGATCACTTACCACCGGGCGAAGGGAACGCTCGACGAGACCCCGGTCTCGTTCCACTTGGAGCGCGAGCAGCAGACGCCGACCCCGCTCCGCTACCCCGGCAAGGTGCTGGCCGATGAGGCGGGCGGGCGACTCTTCATCTCGGACAGCAACCATAACCGGATCGTCGTCTCGTCACTCGATGGAAAGCTGATCGAGACGATCGGCACCGGTGCGATCGGTCGGAAGGACGGCGGCTACGATGAGGCGCAGTTTGACCACCCGCAAGGGATGACCCTCGTCGGCGATCAGCTCTATGTTGCCGATACGGAGAATCACTTGCTCCGGGCCATCGACCTGAAAACAAAAAAGGTCGCTACGGTCGCCGGAACCGGGGAGCAGTCGCATGGTCGACTGACCGTCGCCGACGGACCGCAACCGGCCGCTTTGACACCACTGAATAGCCCGTGGGCTCTGCAACACCTCAACGGGATGCTCTACATCTGCATGGCGGGTCCGCACCAGTTGTGGACTCACAAGCCGGGAACCGACACGGTGCAGGTCTTCGCCGGGACCGGTCGCGAGGATATTATCGACGATGCCCTCGATGGCTCAGCCCTCGCCCAACCATCCGGCATCACGACCGACGGTAAAGCTCTTTTCCTCGTCGACAGTGAAGGCTCTGCTGTCCGCCGGGTGACCCTCGGAGCGAAGGGGGAAGTCACGACTGTTGTCGGCCCGCATGACCTGGCTCGCGGACGGTCACTGTTTGAGTTTGGCGACATTGATGGCCCCGCCGACAAGGCGCGGCTGCAACACCCATTGGAAGTGCTGTTCCACCAGGGAAACCTGTTCGTGGCCGACACGTATAACCACAAGATCAAGCTTGTGAATTCACAGTCGGGCGAGACCGCCAGTTGGCTCGGCACCGGCAAACGCGGGACCGACATCAAGGCGGGAGCAGTCCAGCTCTCCGAGCCAGCGGGCCTGACGATCATCGGTGATGAACTGCTGATCGCGGACACCAATAACCACCGCATTCTGGCCACGAACATGAAGACCAAGGCGACCCGCGAACTCACCATCAGCGGGCTATCGGTCCCCACGCCGAAGACCGTACCCGTCGAGGACAAGACTCCGGTTACCGACCTTCCCGCTCAAGCGGTCAAGGCCGGAACGACCACCAATCTGCACGTCGCCTTTGAACTGCCGGAAGGGTTCAAGCTGAACAAGCTGGCCCCGCTGAATGTCCAGTGGCAAGCCGCCAGTGGAGATGCTGTGATCGACGCAACTGTCCTCGCATCGCGCCAGAAGCTGAAGTCGGACGGCCTCGAAGCGACCGGCCCGGTGTCCTTGACCGGAACCGGGTCCGGGGTCTACACGCTGACCGTGACCTACTCCTTCTGCCGCGACGGCACGGGAGGCGTCTGCCGCTTCGGCAAGGTCAAGTACCGCCTGCCCCTCACCGTGGGGGCCGATGGAGCTGAGATGATCGAGTTGAAGATTAAGGATGAGTAACCGTCAGTAGGCCGAGCCCCTTTGGCCCGTCCGGGAAGCTCAGCTTCGTCGCTTCTCGTTCGTAGCTCATGTCGCTCCGCGACTGAGATTCCGAACGTGAGATCACTCTCGCAATCCACTCGTCACGCTCGCGAAATGCGAGTCGCGGAGCGACTGGCCTACGGTTTAGCGACAAACTTCGGGACCGTCTGCGTTCCATCTCCCCTGATTCGAACGTCGTGTAGCAGCGGTCAACCGTTGCCAAGATTGGAGACACAGTGCAAAACACAATCCAGCTTTTCGTCGCCGTGAACTTCTTCGTCATTGGACTCTCGCACATCTTCCAACGAGAGGCCTGGATCGAGTACTTCGCCAAGCTGCACAGCCTCGGTCGGCTGGGGCCCTTTGCCGAGGGCTTCCTCTACTTGAACTTTGGGGCCATGATCGTTTCGTTCCACAACGTCTGGACGGGGCCGGAAGTGATTCTAACACTGGTGGGGTGGGTTCACGTCTCCAAGGCCCTGCTCCGCTTCGTCGCCCCCACATCTGTTCTACGCCTCTACGAGAGAATGCGCCCCGAGCGGGCCTGGCAGATTCAATGCGCCGGTGGTCTCATGCTGGTGCTCTGTGCATGCTTGGTGTTCCTCGCGCTTCGGGAGAACATGGAAACTTCGCGAGGGCTGGAATGACATCCGCGCGACGCCCCTCCGAGAACCGAAACAATCGTGGTATATGCGTCCCAAACGTCGGTGAATTGACCCCCACGGGGTCTCGCCCCATCGCCCAGGGTTGCCCGCGCGGCGGGAAACCCTGGGATTTCGATCGATTTCAGCCGTTTCAAC
>JAYSVZ010000097.1:0-25585 GCA_043718305.1 Planctomycetota bacterium
TGTTCCGCCTGGCCGCCGTCTTGAAGTGCTAACGTCCTCCGGGCGTCGCGAGAAATCGCCCGCCCCAAGAGCCGCGCTCCCGGATGAACACGGCACCCAGCCCCTCACCACCACACCGGTTCCAAGAACCACAAGCCCCGCCCCCTGAGACAACCCTCTTCACTGCCCCCCCCCCCAACTGCCGACATCCTCGGCAACGCTCGCGATGCGCACCAAGACTCGATCCAGAAATCGCTCAAACGGTCGCTTGTTTAAGGACTAGTCCGCTGTACGTACCAGAAAAGCCTCAAGATCAGCGACGCTCAACTGGCCACGCTCAACCTGAAGCCCCACAAATTCCACGGCGAATGGAACTACGAGATCCGTCCACGAATACGCTGAATAGACAACTTATTGTGGCGCGGATACTTATCTGTCTTTCTTCGTGCCACCGTGGTTAAGGTTCACTGAATTGAGGCTTACAGCGACTCCATCTCCGGCCAGTCATCGCCCACTGCGAACGATACCACTGGAGCCTCGGCCACTTTATCGACATGCCGCTTGGGGCGGCGGTTGTTCACCGTTTCCAGCCCCTCGTACTTCATTTCGGGGAGCATCTGGTTGATGCGGATTTCGATCTGCGTCAATTCGTTCCCCTCTTCCGGAGTGACGAATGTAAAGGCCCGTCCATTGGAGTCGGAGGAGATCCGCCCGGTTCGTCCGACCCGGTGGACGTAGTCATCCGATGACTGCGGCAGATCGTAGTTAATGATGTGCGAGATGCCGCTCACGTCGATCCCGCGACCGACCACATCGGTCGCGATCAGCAACCGCAATGACCCGTCCCGCAACTGACGAAAGACCCGGTCCCGCTCTCGCTGCGGCAAGTCACCATGAATCGCTTCCACGTTCCGACTCAGTCGTTTTCCCAGCCGCATGTGCAGCTTGTCCGCCCCACGTTTCGTGCGGCAGAAGACGATCGCCTGTTGCGGGCGTTCTTCATAAAGGAGACGCACCAGCAGGGGGAATTTACGGTTCTCATCGACAGTACAGAAATACTGCTCGACGAGGCTCGGTCCAATCTCTCCGCCCGAAAGATCCACCATCCCCGGGGACTTCATGTACTTCTGGGCCAGCCGCTGAACATCGCCATCCATCGTGGCTGAGAGCAGCATCGTCTGTCGCTGACTGGGACACTTGCGGAGGATTCGCTCGATGTCCGGGCGGAACCCGATGTCGAGCATTCGGTCCGCTTCATCCAACACCACGACCCGAATCTTGGAGAGGTTCAGCGCCCCGCGTTGAATCAGATCGATCACTCGCCCCGGCGTCCCGACGACGATCGAAGGGCAGCGATCGAGCATCTTGAGCTGGGCCCCGATCGAGCGTCCACCGACGAGGAGAGCGGGCTGGCAGTTGTGCTCGGCAGCGAGTTTGGTCGCCTCGGCAGCCACTTGCTCGCTCAGTTCGCGAGTCGGCGAAAGAACAATCGCCTGCACCTCGGGAAGGGTGTGGTCGATCGTTTCCAGGATCGGAATCACGAAGGCGGCCGTCTTGCCGGTGCCGGTGCGGGCCTGCCCAATGCAGTCCTTACCAGTGATCGCGAGCGGAATGAACTCCGCCTGAATCGGTGTCGGATTGACGTACCCCACCGTACGAATCGAACGCATCATGCGGGGACTAAGCCCCAAGTCATCGAACGTGGTCAAACGAGAACATCCTGCGGAAATCAATCTCTCTCAAGCTCCGGAACAGACCTAGCTTCACGAGTGCGTAGATTAAACTACGCATCCGTTCAGGTCAATGCGGGGACAGATTGGGATTGTGAATTCCCGGCGTATGGAATGGTTCGCCACAAGCCTCGGTACTTTCCTGAACTCGCCTTTCCCGACTCGCGTCGCCTGAATATAGTCCCCGACCCGGTGGGTTCAGGTCAGGATGACCGCTGTCCACCGACGGAACGGAGTCGACCGATGCGCACAATCGCTGTGATGAACCAAAAAGGGGGCGTGGGAAAAACCACGACCAGCGTCAACCTGGCGGCGGGGTTGGCTCGGCAGGGGAAGCGGGTTTGTCTGGTCGATCTCGATCCCCAAGCTCACGCCTCGATCCATGTCGGCGTCGATCTGCACGGCGGGACCGACACGATGTATCAAGTTCTGGCGGGTGGAAAGCCGTTTCAATCGATCCGCCAAATGGTCGGCAACAATCTCTGGCTGGCCCCGGCGAACCTTGACTTGGCGGCGACCGAGCTGGAACTCGTCGATGCCCCCGGTCGCGAGTTTGTCCTTCGGAAGGCGTTCGAAGCTGCCGGTGTCAGTCAGCAGTTCGACTACATCGTGATGGACTGCCCGCCATCGCTCGGTGTCCTCACGATCAATGCCCTCACGGCGGCCAGCGAGGTCTTTATCCCTCTTCAGCCACACTTTTTCGCCTTGCAGGGGCTCTCGAAACTCTTCGAGACGACAGCTCTCGTGACCCGGAGGCTGAATCGCCAATTGAAGGTCTCGGGGATCGTGCTCTGCCTGTTCGAGACCGGCACGCGGCTGGCCACCGATGTGACGGACGACCTGATGCGATTCCTCGAAGGGAGCGATCCGCAAGCTCCCTGGGCCAGCGCCCGCGTCTTTCAAAGCCGCATCCGCCGTAACATCAAGCTGGCCGAAGCCCCCAGCTTTGGCCAGTCGATCTTCGACTACGCCCCCGGTTCAGCAGGCGCCCTCGATTACGCCGGACTCTGCCAGGAAGTGGTCCAGTCCGAGCAGATCGGGACACCCATCGCCAGCGCTGCGTAGCTCAGTTCTAAAGACCCTAAAGCAGGCCGGTCTCCCGGCATCCAGTAATCACTGCCGATTGGAGTATTTTTCGACCCGGTCTTCCGTCGAAGCACTCCGCGATGATCCAGAGACAATTCGGGAGGCGTCTCGCCCTCCCCTCACCCCTATTCTCCGTTTTTCAGGCTTTCCTCGAACCGGCGGATGATATCCTGGGCCTCTTCGGCGATTGATTTGAACTCGCGCTTCGGAGGTTTTGACGGGGGGAGCGGCTTGGGAGTCACGCCGCGCCCCGTGAGAATCGTGGTATCCGAAGTCGGCAGTCCTCCCGGCTCATCCGTCAACCAATTTGCAATATCGTAGTCACTGGCTCGGGGGTCATTCTTGGCCTTACGGGACTTCGAGTCTGAAGCCTTGGAGTCCGAGGACTTGGAAGACGAATCGCCCCCTTCCAGCTCGAAGGACATCGGACCCACCGAGAGCGTGTCGCCCGGCTTGAGGAGCGTCTCCTCCACGATCGGACTGCCGTTGATGAACGTCCCGTTGCGGCTTCCGAGATCACGGACCAGCACGCCGTTTTCGTTGGGAATGAGCAGGCAGTGCTGACGGCTGATTTCGCTGGTGACAAGGCGAATCTGAGCCCCCTCATCACGACCGATGATCGATTCCCCATTGGCCAGCTTGACCCGCTTGCCTTTGTGCTTCCCGGTCAGGACATGCAGAACTCGCGCGGTCATGGTGGCTCCTCAGATTGGAGTTCAGCCTTCCGGCTGTGGAGAATCAGCAGAACTGGGGGTTACCCATGGAACGGGATCATCACGGGCTGACCACAGCGCGGGCAGTTCAATGTCCGGCCGCGGTGGCTCGATTTCACCCGCAGCTTCTTGCTGCACTCGGTGCAGGTGAAATTGATTTTGTCATCATCGACCTTGGAATCGCCATGTTGCCGCTGCCAGACTTTCTCGGCGATTTCGCGAATCTTCCGGACCAGTTCTTCCGGGTCATAGGGCTTCGTCATGTACCCATCAGCCCCGACCCGGGTGGCCAGATCGCGGGCGTCGTCCATGTCGATGGCGGTCAGCATCATCATGGGGACGTTGATGTTCTCCTGCTTCAGTCGCTCACACAACTCGAACCCCGTCACATCGTTGGGGAGCATCACATCCATGATGACAAAGTCGGGTTGATGCATCTTGAAGGCGGCCCGCGCCTGACCCGCATCCCGCGCAATGTCGACGTACATCTTCTTGCGTTCTAGAAAGGACTTCAAGAACTCGATCTCGTCATGATCGTTCTCAACCACCAGCACGCGGCTCACCACCACGTCAATCGGCGACAGATCTGGCATGGGGTTCCCTAATCCTGCAAGCGCACAGAGGCACACAGCCCGAGGACCGGTGCAACGACTATCTTAAGAATAGAAGGGGAATGAGCCAAGAACAAACTCGGGATAAAAAAATGCGGATGGGTCCAAACAGTAGTAGATCATTCCGAAGATCAGGCAGTGAGCGGCAAGGCGCTAGCCGCCGGTTCTTCGGATCAACGTAAATCGCAGAACCGGCGGCTAGCGGCGGCTAGCGCCTTGCCGCTCACAGAATGTGTCCCCACGCGAACTACCGCACGATGCACTGGAAGGTAATCACGCCGCCCTGGCGGCCCGCGAGTGAGTCCTTTAAACGGTAGGTCAGCTTCACGCTGCCTTCCCCGTTGTCCTCTTCTTGCAGTTCCCCTTCGATCGTCGACTTCAGTGAGTCGGCGACGTATTCCAATCGCGGGGTCAGGTTGTCGATGATCGACACTTCGGTCAGCGGTAGTCCGCCCAGGTTGTCGAAGCGGATCGTGAACTCCAGCGTGTCGCCGATCTCGGCCACCGATTGATTGGCAAGCTTCACGACACGTAGCTGGCCCGGCCCGCGCGGGTCTTTGACGGCGGAGTATTCGCCGGCTTTGAACTTCCCTTCGACTTGCTGCCCGGTCAGGTCGCTCCCAACAATGATCGGGTTCTGCTCTCGGGTCCACGATTGGGCTGCATCCATCGCGTCACCGATGACGGGGCTTTCGTCGCGGGTGTACTCTCCGTCGGCCACGAACTTCAGTGACTCAAACGGGTTGATCAGCTTGGCATGGACCTGAGCGGATTGGGCGGTGTCGAAGACTCCGTCCGACTGCAGCTTGGCCATGCTGCTCGCTCGTGACCGCGTGTCGTAGCGGACAGGCCGGTCGATCTGAAGTTGTTCATCAATGGCCATGCGGGCCTTGAAGCCGACTGCGGTGAGGCCATCATGCGCCCCGGCGGCCTTGTTGATCTGAACCCCGGCGATCGGGGCGGAGGCGGAACTGACCGCCGCAAAGCGGGGGGCGTAGATGCAGACCTTGTTGGTGGGCATGACGCGGCGCTCGCCGAGGTTGTCGTGAAACTCGACGACGGTGTCTTCGGTTTCGAGGCCCGCCATCTCGCGACCGTGATAGTGGACCGGAGCTAAGTCATCGCCGCCGTCACAGATGTATTCGTCGGTCAGATACAGGAGTTGTTCTTGCGGCTGGGCTGCGACAGCCCATGCGGGGGCTGGGTACTGGGGATGTCCCGGTGGGCAAGTGCGGCACGGGACACCGTCTTGCGGACAGCCGGGAGTATCAACGTATTCTCGAGGTTCGGCTTGGTGTTCAATCGGCGGGCAGGCGGCTTCGGCGTTGTAAGCGGTTTGCTGAATGACCTGCGGCGCGAGCATGCTAGCTGGGCTTTGTGCCCGGAGTGTGGCCGGGGCTGGTGCATTGAGCGTCTCTATTGCGTCTTCGAGGGACGCCATTCCCGAGGGAGCCACCACGCGGGCAGCCGTCCGCCCAGATTCCATCTCGATCCGCCCGATGGCGTTGGTCGAGGCACACGATGGGGTCAGCAGACAAACCCCAAGCAGCGCTCCCCAGCGGGCCGAACGGGAACGGGTCGCGGAATGCAGTGGGTGGAAGAAGTACTGTGACATGGGTGTCTTCCAGACAGTCAGTGGAGCAGACATTCCTGTCTGCTGAATGGCGATTGGTCGGCTTGCTTCGCGGGATAGGAATGCGAGCAGCCAGAAGACGCCTGCGAGTAGGACGGCCTTTCCAGGCCGTCCCGAGCGAACGCGTAACTCACGAACGGCCAGACGGAGTGAATCGTGAGGTCGGCCTTCGCTCCGGGACGGGCAGGAATGCCCGTCCTACGGGGATCGTGTTTCTGGTCGCACGCCTAAGGCTGAGTTCCCGGTAGTGTCAGTGGGCTGTTCGAGAAGAACTCATCCTCCGTCGATCGCGGGTCGGGAATGCGGCCCCCGATGCGGACGATGGCAATCGGTCGGCCTCGGCGGTCCGCAGCCTCGAGCAGGTTCACGCCGTACTCCATCGTCTCGGTCTGCATGTGCCCCTTGGTCTGCCGCGTGGGGGTCGCGAGTTGCGGCTGTTCGAGGTAGAC
The DNA here is from genome assembly GCA_043718305.1 of Planctomycetota bacterium. GTDB lineage: Bacteria > Planctomycetota > Planctomycetia > Planctomycetales > Planctomycetaceae > TH-plancto1. Next base: position 6,202 of record JAYSVZ010000097.1, read on the forward strand.
GACCTTGGTGACCATCTGGTCATTCATGGCCGCTTCGATTTCTTCGATGGTCAGCTCAACGGGGACCGGATACTTCTCTTTGAGTTCTGTTGGCGGGTGCAGGCGATCCAACAATTCGATCGTCGGATAAAGTTCCAAGCCGGGGTATTCCGGCAGGTTGGCCACCTTCACGCGGTAGACATGGCCGACCTGCATCCCCGCTTGCGCGGGAGCGGGGAAGGCCATCCCGGAGTCGGGGCTGCCCTGGTAGAAGGTCACTTCCCCGGTCGATGGCAGCCCGATTTGGACCGGCTGGGAGTAGTTCGACAAACCGGGGTGAATCGTGGCTTGCCACTGACCCGCCTTGCCGACTGGTTGACGGTGATCGAGTGGGTAGTACCGCCCGGTATTCTCTTGGGCAGCGACGGGAATCGCGGTCAGTCCCGCCAAAGCAAAGGCGACTGCGAGAGCGGCGCGGAGTTGGGACATAAGGGCCTCGCAGAAGGGAGGGCACGCCGGGCAAGCCCAACGGCTAACGACCCACTGAAAACTGAACACTTCCAAAAACAAACGCGGTGGGTCGGAATTACCACGACCCACCGCGTTGAATTCAGAGTCTTCCGGAACCACTCATCCGGCGGGAGGGTGTGTGACCCGCCGGACCGGTCCGTCGACCGGACTTAGTTGGCCCACTGCGGAACCGAGGTCTCACCCGGACGATAGACCGGATGGGTTTCGGTGTACTCGACGTGCTTGACCGGGTGCGGCATGCGAATGCCGGGGTCATGCTTCACATCGATCAGCATGTGGTCCACGGGCTCACCAATGTCGAACTTAGTCTTGTTACGGACCGTATGCGACTTGAGGCCAGCGGGGCGACCGAGCGGCAAGTGAGCCGGACCGGGAAGGCCAATCGGAGTGCCCACGGTGGGCATCCCATACATCGGACCATTCACACCGGCGATCATGTCGTACGGTGGCTGGCCGGGACCGGCTGGTCCGCCCATCACCATGTCGCCCGGGACGTTGCCGCCCGCAGCCTGGAAGTCACCGATCGGTTGCGGGGGGACGAACTGTCCCGCTTCGCCATCGACCAGATCAATCGCCGAGGCTTCATCGTTCATGGTCAGGCCACCGACCTGGCCAGGCATTTCGTAGTCCATGTTCCCCATGCGGATGACCGCCATGATCGTTCCGCGACGATCGGCTTCGGCCACTGGATCGAGTCCAGGTCCGAGGCGGGTCGACACGAGTTCCTCGACGCCAGCAATCGCCAGCTCCTGGTACTTCGCGTCTGGCAGGTAGATCACCTTGGTGACGAAGTTATTGGTCTCGATCTGGTCGAGATCCTCATCATTGATCCGCAACGGCAAAGCGTTGTGGGCCAGGTAGGCACTCGTCTGGCTGAGCGTCGGATAGACGTGCAGCGTCGGGTAGATCGTGAGACCTTCGCGACCCGGAATGTCACTGAGCTTCAGGCGGAACGTGGCCCCCTGAGCAAAGTTGTACCGGCCTGGGGCCAGGATCTGGTGTTCGGCAAAGCCTTGACCGATCTGCCAACCCACGTGCATCCCTTCCGGTCCCAGGAACCGGAGCTGCGAGGTGCGATGCGGCCCCGCATCGTGGCCCGGACCGGGGCCGTGCATCAGATGACTGACTTGCATCATCCCTTGAGGCGGGAAATGGGCCGCCATCACCCCGGGACCGGGGCCTCCGACCATGGGGCCGGGCTGTGTCAGCATTTGAGCTGGCGGAGCATGATACTCGTTCTTGCGGACCAATTGTTGACCATCTGCGCAACCGACGCACACGATCACCAATGTTCCCAATGCGAGGAAGTAGAATCTCATCGCACACCCTTCGTGGAAGCTGGACTTGTCGATTCGTTCCGTTTGCGGTCGACCCTACGGGTTTGAAGCCGCTACAATCTCGACCGCTTGCGGTTCTGTTCCAGACGCACTCCCATCCGGGGAGATGATCTGTGCCGGAGACGTTCTCTGGCAGAGAGTGGTGTTCCTCCGGTGAACCGGAAGTGTGCCACTCACACGCAGTCACTCTTCTTATTCGGATCGTTGTGCCTGGATTCTTAGGCAAATCCGTCATTTTCGCGCCAACATGCAAACTCCATCCAAATTGACACTCCTCTGTACCGCCCTCCTGTTCGGGATCGGCTGGGTCGGGATTCGTACGGCCCAGGCTCTTCAGGAGACCGAGAAACCGGCGGCAACCGCTGACAGGGAAAAGGGTTCCGACAAGGAGACCCCCGCTCCCGTCGAGCCGGCTCCGAAGCCCGAGGAGATGGCCGAAGCCGATGCCTTGATCCAAAAGGCCCGCTCAGCGCTCCTGAACGACCGCGTCTCGCTTCAGGCCGACCTCGCCCAAACCATCCAGTTGAACGAAACCCGCAAGCTGACCTCCGAGGGAACGTACCTCGCCGGGAAGTTCCCCCGCCTGAAGCTGAGCTACACGATCCGGGTGGGTCAGATGCAGGGGTTTCTGGAAGAGGTCTGCGATGGCCAGATCCTCCACACTCAAAAGCGAGTGGCCAAAGTCGGAGCCGAGAAAAACACGAAAGACCTCGACCAGGAATACACCCGCCGCGATGTCCAGCGAATCCTGGGAGCTGTCGAGAATACAGCCAACTTGTCGACGCAGATTCAGGTCGCCGAACTCGGAATCGGCGGTTTGCCAGCGATCCTGGCTTCCATCGATCGCTCGATGATTGGTCAGAAAGTGACTCAGGAAGAGGTCAACGGCCAAATGTGCCAGGTGTTCCACGGTCGCTGGGATCGCGAACTTCTCGAAAAGTACAAACGCGCCGTCCCGCAACAGGGTGCCCAACTGGAAGCATTTCTCCCCGACCGCGTGCGGGTCAGCTTCGCAGCCGACACGCTCGTGCCGGTCAAGATCGTTTACTTGGTGGCCCTCCGCGACGAGAAGGGGGCTTTCCAGGGGGAACGTCCGGTGATGACCCTTGAGTTCAAGAACATCGTTCTGGACAAGGAACTCCCCGTCGATGCCTTCGACTACACCCTTCCGGCGGGAGCAGAGGAACGCGACATGACGCAGGACTACATCTCCATGATGAAGGAAACGAGCCGGGCGATCGAAGCGGCCCCGCCCGAGAAGCCCAAGGCCCCGAAATCGCCCCGCGATGGTGCGTTGCCGAACTAAAGTTCGCTGCCGCCTTGTCCACTCCCATGAAGCAGACCACTCCCGATGGATGCACAATTCTGGGCCTTTGCTCTGGCTCTGCTTGGTTTTGGCCTGATCGCCGCGGAGTTCTTTGTCCCCTCCGCCGGGATGATCGCGCTGAGCTGCGCCTTCTCGTTTGTGGGCTCGATCGTTTGCGCACACAGCGCGTGGTACGACAGCTCGCCCAAGATCTTCTGGGGATTCACGATTAGCCTGGCGGGACTGATCCCGAGCTTTCTGGTCTTCTTTTTAAGGTTGCTCGAGCGAACCTCGCTGGGGAAGAACCTGCTGCTTCCCCAACCCGATCCGAAGACGACGGAGCCCTACCAGGCGGAGAACGAGCTGCTGGAGCGCCTCGTCGGGCGGATCGGGACGACGCTGACGCAGATGAATCCCGGGGGGATGGTCCGCGTGGAGAACGAGCGGGTGCATGCCTTTTCCGAGGGGCTGCTGATCATGCAGGGCGAGGCCGTGGAGGTTCTGGCCGTTCGCGGAACGCGGATTGTGGTGAAGCGGGCTCCGCCGGGGGCGGTGGCCTCGATCGCACCTCAGGATGACCCCGTGGTGTTCGACCGCCTTCCTACGGTTGGCTCTCCCACCCCTTCCACTGAGCCACAAGTCTCCGGGCACCTTGACTTTGATATGCCGCAGGAGTAAACCGTAACCTGTCTCGTTCCGCGAAACGCCACGCCGCAGGCCGGAATGGTGGGGACGAGAATCCATGCTGGCCGCCCCGCTGTGAGGAACTTTCGATGGACTCGATTCCGCTGCTCGCCGCTGATAACAACAACGGACTGGTCATTGCGGTCATTTTAATCATCGGGGTTCTCTTCCTGGTGGTGATGGGGGTCTTTGCCCGGTTCTTCAATCTCTGGGTGCAGTGCAAATTTACCGGCGTCGGCATCGGGATGGGGAAACTCGTCATGATGTCGATTCGAAAGGTCAATCCGAGCCTGATGGTTCGCTGCAAGATCATGGCGGTCCAGGCGGGACTGCCCGAGATCCCGACGCAGGCTCTCGAGGCCCACTATCTGGCTGGCGGAAACATCTCGAACGTGATTCGAGCCCTCATCGCGGCGCACCGCGCGGGGATCGACATGGAGTGGCAAGATGCCCAGGCGATCGACCTGGCAGGCCGCGATGTCCTTGAAGCCGTTCGCACGAGCGTCAATCCCCGTGTCATCGATTGCCCCGATGGCAAGTCGAACCAGCAGTCACTGGACGCGGTCGCTGGGGACGGCATCCAGCTCAAGGCTCGAGCCCGCGTGACCGTCCGGACCAACATCAAGCAACTCATCGGGGGGGCCACGGAAGAGACGATCGTGGCCCGTGTCGGCCAAGGGATCGTACGGGCCATCGGCTCGACCTCTTCCTATAAGATGGTGATGGAGAACCCCGAACTGATTTCTCAGACGGTCCTCAATGAGGGGCTCGAGGCGCAGACGGCCTTCGAGATCGTGTCGATCGACATCGCTGATATCGACGTGGGAGAAAACATCGGGGCTCGCCTGCAAGCGGACCGGGCTGAAGCGGACGTTCGCATCTTCCAAGCTCACGCCGAAGAACGCCGCGCCGCCGCTGCCGCCCGTGAGCAAGAGATGATCGCTCTCACGCAGGAGAACCGGGCGCAAGTGGTTCTCGCGGAGGCCACTGTTCCAATGGCCATCTCCGAATCGTTCCGCAACCAGCGATTGGGGTTGCTCGATTACTTCGAACTGAAGAATGTGCAGGCTGACACCAAGATGCGGTCGGCCATCGCGGGGATCAAAGACGATTCCATGGCGTAGCCTCGATTTTGCGTAGCAGAAGTCGTCAGACTTCTGCCGTCACCTCACCCCTCTCCCCAAAGATCACCATGCCCAGACTCGAGCTGCTTGCGATTGACTTCGGGGCGATCGTCACGATGTTTTTCGTGCTGATCTCGGTGATTGGGGCGGTCATCAATGCCACCAATAGCAACAAAGAAAAAGAGAAGGAGAAGGGGAACAAACGCCCGCGTCCAAAAGAATCGAGCGTCCGCCGTGAGATCGAAGAGTTCCTGGAACAGCAGGGGGGCCGCCCGCCAAAACCGAAGCAGCCAATGATGCTGGGTGAGGACGATATCGAGATTGTCGACGAACCCGTTCGCCGTCCCGTCCCCCCGCGACCCACGAACAAGCCGAAGCCCACCCCGCAGCGCCCCGCCGCCAATCGCCCCGCGAACCGCCCGGCTCAAAAGGCCCCCACTGCCCAGCAGCGCCCCAAGGCTCTCGCACCCACTCCCGTTCAAAAAACCTCACGTCCCGGCGAACGGCATGTCGGCAGCCAGGATCTCGGGGACGGACTCCGCAAGCACGTCCAGACCGCCATGGGCGAACGGATGGCGGCCCAAGCTCAGAAAGACGTTCCCCAACTCACGGCTGCGGGCGTCCATTCGGCGGCCACGGACAAGCAACTGAAGGATGATCTGAACGCGTTCAAGGTCACTGGAAAGGCCGATGCCTCGCTCGCGAAGGCGTCCCCCATCATGCGGATGCTCCGCGACCCGGGTTCGGTCCGTAACGCGGTGTTGCTGGCTGAGATCATGACCCGACCACGGGCTCTTCGTAAGTAAATTCCCATGGCGAGCAAGGAACTGAGCGTGTTGCTCCTCGCCAGCCGCCTCGAAGTCCGAGGGCGCACAGCCCAACTGCTCCAACTGGCCCGCCGCCTTCCCGAGAGTGAGGGGATCAAGGTCCAGCTTCTGTGCCCCGATGCGTCCCGCCTCGGCAAAGAGCAGACGCAGGGGATCCCCGTCCGCGAGGCTCCCGCCCTCGAATGGCCACTCCTCAGTTGGGCGGCGTGGTATTGGCTCTATTGGGAATTGGCCGAATCACCGCCGGACTTGATTCACGTCTTCCAGAGGCGTGTACTCCCCTTTGGAACGTGGCTCGCTCGCCAATTGCGGCGTCCGTATGTGGTGACGTTCCACGACTTCTTACGCCCCGGCGAACGGCTCTCGATCGACCAAGTGCTTTGCCGTCGGTACCTCGCCGTGAGCGAGCCGATTCGTGACGAACTCTTGCTGCAACCACGCTACCCCCAAGAACTGATCGAGGTGATCCACAGCGGCGTGGATACTTCATGCCCAGTTGACGCCAGTGACCTCCTCGCTCCGGGCCGCGCCCCGGTCGTGGGGACTGCGGGACCGCTCGAAGCGGACAAAGGGCACGATGTCTTTATCCGCGCTGCGCCATTGATCTTACAGGCTTGCCCGGGAACGCAGTTCGTCATCGCCGGAACTGGTCCCGAAGAGTCCACCCTGCGAGGGCTCGTTCGGGAGCTGCGCATCGCGGAGCATGTGACCTTCGTGTCGGGGATGGCGGATTTGTCAGTGGCAATTGAAGCCATGGACATCTTCGTCTTGCCATCACTGCGGCAGGGACTCGGCACGATCATGCTCGAAGCGATGGCTCGTCGTCGCCCGGTGATCGCGACTCAATCGGGCGGCGTCTATCGCATCGTGAAGGACGGCGAAACCGGCCTGCTCGTCCCCCCGTCCGACAGCCCCGCCCTCGCCCGCCGCGTCATCGAACTCCTCAAGAACCCCGAAGCGGCCCGCCAACTGGGCCAAGCGGGCCGCGACCACGTCTGCTGCGAATTCCGCGTCGAAGACATGGTCGCCCGCACAGCCCGCATGTACCGCAGCGTGGCGGCTGAGATGCCTTCTCCCAAAGATGTGGATGCCTGAACCATGACCCGTCGCCGGATTGGACAAACCAACCTGTGGGTCTCGCCGGTCGCGCTGGGCTGCTGGCCAATCGCGGGGATCACGAGTGTTGGTGTGACGGAGGCTGACAGCCTCGCCACGATCCGAGCCGCCCTTGATGCGGGGATCAACTTCTTCGATACGGCGTACTGCTACGGCTACGATGGTGAGAGCGAACGCATGGTCGGACAGGTATTGCGGCCGCATCGCCAAGAGGTGGTGATCGCCACGAAGTGTGGCATCCACTGGGGCCGCGATCAGAAGCAGATCAAGGATGCTCGGCCCGAGACGATCCGCCGACAATGTGACGAAAGTCTGTCGCGGCTGGGGATGGAGGAGATCGACCTCTACTACCTGCATGCACCCGATCCGAATGTGCCCATCGCCGAGTCGGCGGGCGCGATGCGCGATCTGCTCGACGCGGGCAAGGTGCGGGCTGTGGGCGTCTCGAACTTCCACCAACTCCGCCAATACGAAGCCTTCCACGCCGTCTGCCCGATCTCGGCGGACCAGCCACACTACAACATGTTGCAACGCGAGATCGAACTCGAACGACTCCCGTGGTGCCAGCAGCATGGGGTCTCAGTGATGGTCTACTGGCCGCTGATGAAGGGGTTCCTCGCCGGGAAGCTGGCTCGCGACCATGCCTGGGATCCGAAAGATGGCCGCCAGAAGTACCCGGTCTTCCAAGGAGACCAGTGGGACCAGACCCACGACTTCCTCGACAAACTCAGGCCGATTGCTGATCGCCACAACCGACCACTGGCTCAACTCGTGACCGCCTGGACGATCCAACGCCCGGGGATTACGGTGGCCTTGTGCGGAGCGAAACGCCCAGATCAGATTCAGGAGTCCGCGGGAGCGATCGATCTGGTCCTCACCGACCGGGACTTGGCCGAGATCGACCAAGCGATCCGCGAACGCGGCGAGGTTCTGTCGCGAGCGGCTGTGACGTGACCGATTGAGAGCGGTTTCGGAGTCGGGCTTGGAATTGGTCTGATCCGTGGGAGAGGCTTCCAGCCTGTCTTTTGACGGAAGTTGCCTCCCGACCCGTTCCGACCAGTTCCCGTTACCCCCCCGTCTTGTTCTGGCGGTAGACCTCGAGCAGTAGTTCGTCGACCCCCTTGAACTTGGTCTTGGTCTTCGTCACCCGCTCGATCAACTCGCGAGCGTCCGAGTTCGAATGGCCTAGACCCAGCAGAGCCTGGAACGCATCGCTCACGACGCTCGCCTCCGGCTCGTCGGCAGTCGGTGAATCGCGGCCGATCATCAAGGCGAACTTGGCCATCTTCCGTCTCAGCTTGGCCACGATCCGCTCGGCCATTGCGGGGCCGATTCCGGGGAGGGCGGCCAGCGAGGTGACATCCTGCTCCTCAATGGCGACGGCGACCTCGCGAACCGGGCGGACCATGGCGTTGAGCGCCTTCTTGACCCCCACTCCGTCGACGGAACAGATCATGTCGAAGAACTCCTTCTCCATATCCGAGAGAAAGCCGACCATCCGCGGAACGAGCCGCCCCTTCTGCGGGTTGCCATCCAGGTACTCGATCGTGCGCAGCGTGATCGTCTCGCCGATCCTCGATTGAAGTTGCCGCCGCACTAGGTCGGGCACTGAGACTTCGTACTCGAACGCACCAATGTCGATGGCCGCTTCGACCCCGTTGAGGGCCACGAGCTTGCCAGTAATTCGCGTGATCATGCGCTGTCCGTTGGGGGGAGAGAATCTGCGTCGGCAGGCTATCGACCCGCGAAGGACAACGGAAGCTCACTTCCATGGTCGGCTCTGGACTTCAGCATCTTCCGAGCCGGTCTTCCGTCGAAACACTCTGCGATGAGCCAGAGACAACCCGGGAGATCTCTCGCCACTCCCCTCACCCCCAGCCCCTCTCCCGGAGGCGGAGGATGCTGGCTGAAAGCTGACTGCTGACTGCTGAAGGCTCTAACTAATACGTGTCCTGCGGCGAACTTCCGCCGCCGAGGTTCGCCGACCCTGCCTCAAAGCGGAATCCATCGGCACCCAGCAGGCTCGACAATTCCCGCTTCAAGTCGGCATTGGCCGAGACCGTGCCCCCGACCGTCAGCAGGCACTTGAGCGGGGTGCGGGTTGATGCCGCGTGTCCATTCGCGTGTCCATTCCCGTTCGCCGATTCTTCCCACGTATCGATCACCAGCACCACCGGGGTCTTGCCGGGATACCGATTCAGCGAGTCGCGGACGCGCTTCATGTCGTCCTCGGTGTGGTAGCCCCGGCGGAACTTCACGAGCAGGCGTTTGGTGAACTCCTTCTCAGCCTGCTCCAGTGTGTAGAGCTTGTTGACGATGACGTTCGGTTCGCGGCTACGAGCGTCGGTGCGGCCCCGGACGAGGACGATCGCTTCTTTGACGACCTTGTCTCCATGGTTCACGAAGTCCTCGGGCCACATGATGCAGCGGACGACGCCGGTTGAATCTTCCAGGTCGAAATTGACGTACTTGCTATGCCCATTGCGGCTCGGTTTCTTGGTCGCCGCATACTTAATGGCCCCGACCATCCCCCCGAGGAACACATCCTTGCCGTCCCCCATCTCGCGCAGATCTTTAATCTGGTGCTGGGTATAGACCGTGAGCTGCGAGGCGAACTCGGTCAGGGGGTGGGAGGTGAGATAGAACCCGAGGACTTCCTTCTCCAGGGCCAGCTTCTGGCTGTGCGGAAGGTCATCGAGCGGCGGCAACACGACATCGAGTTCGGCGACGGGTTCGGCCCCCGCCTTGGGAGCCACATCAAACAAGCTGCGCTGGCCTTTGGCCTTATCGCGGAATCGATTGGCAGCCGCCTGAACAGCGCGGTCGACAGCGGCCAGGTGCTGAGCCCGGTTCGGTCCAAAGGTGTCGAGGGCTCCGGCCTTGATGAGCATTTCGAGCGAGCCCTTTTGCAGGACTTTGGGATCGATCCGCTCGGTGAGGTCGAAGATGTTTTTGTACGGCCCGTGCTTCTGCCGTTCTTCCATAATGGCCCGCACCGGGGCATCGCCGACACCGCGGATGGCCCCCATGCCGAAGGCGATCTTGCGGAAAGACCGCTTTGCGGAAGTGCCAAGTGCCAAGTGTTCAAGTGACAAGGCATCGGAGCCATCACTCGCTGCCGATTTCTTCTTCCCCTTGTCCCTTGTCCCTTGTCCCTTGGCACTTTGCTTTGGTTCCTCCACTTCCTCCACCACCGTGAACTCCACATCGCTCAGATTCACGTTCGGCGGCAGCACCTCCAACTCCATCCGGCGGGCATCGTCAGCATGTTCCGCGATCCGCTCGCTGCTCTCCATTTCGCAGGAGAGGAGGGCGGCCATGAACTCGCCGGGGTAGTGGGCTTTGAGGTAGGCGGTTTGATAAGCGATGGCCCCGTAGGCGGTGCTGTGACTTTTGTTAAACCCGTACCCCGCGAACTTATCGATCAGCCCGAACAACTCCGTCGCCTGCTCCTCTGACATACCGTTCTTTTGCGATCCGGCGATGAACTCGCCTTTGTACTTCGCGATGTCATCCAGCTTCTTCTTCGAGATCGCTTTAATGCACTTATACGAACTGGCCAGTTCGATCCCGCCGAGACGGTTCAGGATCCGCATCACCTGTTCCTGGTAAACCATCACGCCGTATGTTTCCGCCAGGACGGGGTCGACGATCGGGTGGATCTTGGCGACCGCTTGCCGTCCGTTTTTACACTCGACGTAGGTCGTCACCATCCCTCCTTCGAGCGGACCGGGACGGTACAGAGCTGAGGTGGCGATGATGTCCTCGAACTTGTCGGGCTTCATCTTGGTCAGCAGATCCCGCATCCCGCCCGACTCGAGCTGGAAGATCCCTTTCGATTCGCCGCGCTGCAGCAGAGCAAACGTCAGCTTGTCATCGAGTGGAAGGTCTTTCGGAACGATGTCGACCCCGCGGTGCCGCTTGACGTTCTTCACCGCCCGGTCGAGGATCGTCAGGTTCCGCAGACCCAAAAAGTCCATCTTGAGCAGACCGGCCTTCTCAACATCGGTCCACTGCGTGAGGATATCATCTCGCCCGGTGATCTTTTGCAGCGGCACATATTCATCGAGCGGACGGTCGGCGATCACGACCCCGGCGGCGTGCGTTCCCGCGCTTTTGGCGAGACCTTCGAGAGCCATCGAGAAGTCGATGACCTCTTTGATGAGCGGATCTTTGTCGTACTCGGCCTTGAGTTCGGGACTCTTGATCAAGGCGTCCTTGAGCTTGATGTTCAGCTCTTCCGGAACCATCTTAGCGATCACATCGGCTCGCTTCAGATCGACACCCAGCGCGCGGCAGACATCGCGGACAGCGGCTTTCGCCTTGAGCGTTCCGAACGTCCCAATCTGGGCCACGTTGGCGTACCCATATTTCTCCTTCACGTACTGGATCACCAGTTCGCGGCGCTCCTGGCAGAAGTCGATATCGATATCGGGCGCTTCCGTCCGGTTCGGGTCGAGGAACCGCTCGAACAGCAGGTCGTACTTGATCGGGCAGACATCGGAGAGCCCCAGCACGTAAGCCACAATCGCGCCGCAGGCCGAGCCTCTCGCGGAGCAGGGAATCCCCTTGTCACGCGCGAACCGCGCGAAGTCCCACACAATCAGGAAGTAGCTCGCGAACCCCATCTTCTCGATCACGCCAAGTTCAAAGTTGAGCCGGTCATGGTACTTTTGCTCGGGATTGTCGCCGTACCGCGACTTGAGGCCCTCCAGCGCCACCTCGCGCAGGTGCTGCACATCCGTCAGACCCGGCGGCGGGGCGAAGACCGGGAAATGCCGCGTCTTCAGATCGAGGTCGATGTCGACGCGGTTCGCGATCTCCTGCGACCGCTTCACAGCTTCCGCCTGCCGGGGGAAGGCGGCGTACATCTGCTCGGGAGAGCGGATGAAGAGCTGATCGGTGTCGATCTTCATTCGCTTTTCGTCGCTCCGCTGCGACTTGGTATTCACACAGAGCAGCACATCGTGCATCGCCGAATCGGTCTGGCAGAGATAGTGGGCATCATTGGTCGCGACGAGCGGGAATCCCATCCGGTTGGCCAGGTCAATCGTCGCCTCGGCACACGACTGCTGAATCTCGACGCCACCGTCCTGGATCTCCAAATAAAACCGGTCCCCGAACAGGTTCGAGAACCAGTGGACCAGACTCTCGGCTTTCTCTTTCTCCTCCGCCAGCAAGAGCCGCGACAGCTCGCTCGACGCGCAGCCCGACAGACAAATGATCCCTTCGTGGTGCTGGGCGAGGATCTCTTTATCGATCCGGGGCCGGTAGTAGTAGCCTTCCAGGAATGCCTTTGACGAGAGCTTGACGAGGTTCTGAAACCCCTTGCGATTCATCGCCAGCAAGGTCAGGTGGAACGACGCATCCTTCATCCGCGCCGCCGTGCGATCGGTCCGCGCCCCGGGTGCGATGTACGCCTCGTACCCCAGAATCGGATTGACCCCCGCCTCTTTCGCCTTGGTGTAGAACTCCAGCGCCCCGTACAGATTCCCATGATCCGTGATCGCGCACGAGTTCATCCCCAGCTCTTTGACCTTCTTGATCAACTCGGGGATCTTGCTCGCTCCGTCGAGGAGTGAGTAGTGGGTGTGACAATGCAGGTGGGCAAACGGGCGATCGCTCATGATTCCGGCATTGTCCGGTTTACGGGCGTGAGACTCAAGGACCACGCTGAGGCGAGCGGTCATACAAAACAGGTCCGATGCACTCCCGGAGTCGTAAACGCTGGTGACGCGGCATAAACTCCACTGCTTGATCGCTTGGCAGAGGGAAAGGGGGCACTTGATGTCGCACAAGGTCTTCATGGGCCTGCTGGTCCTGATGGGGGTGTTGAGCATTGGTCTCGGGCGAGCGGCTGACGGCCAAGCCCCAGTTTCGATGGCCGCCCCAGCCACCGGGCCGCCCGCTGCTTCCGGTGTCCCAGCAGTGATCGCTCCCGTGACGGATGAACCGGATGAACCCCACTTCCTGATCTGGTTGCACAATTCCAGCGGCGTTTTTGGTTATGGCGTTTTGGTCGCTTCGTTCGTGATGGTGGCCGTGATCGTGATGTTGAGCCAGCAGTTGCGCCGGGAGGTGATGATCCCGAACGGGTTTATCGAGATCTACGAAGACCGCCTGAACAACAAGGACTACCAGGGGGCCTATGAAACGGCCAAGGGAGACGATTCCATCATCGCGCGGATGCTGGCAGCTGGGATGGCCAAGCTCTCCCTGGGCTACGACAAGTCGATCGAAGAGGTCAAAGAGGTCGGCGATGATGAGTCGATGTTCATTGATCACAAGCTCGGCTACCTCGCCTTGATCGCCGCTGTCGCGCCCATGCTGGGGCTGCTGGGGACCGTGCAGGGGATGATCTACTCGTTCAACGAGATCGCCGAGAACAACACCACTCCGAAGCCAAAGGATCTCGCGTTCGGGATCTCGATGGCGCTGGTGACGACGCTGGAAGGGTTGGTGGTGGCGATTCCCGCGATGATCTCGAACTCGCTTTTGAAGAATCGGGCCGAGGTGTTGATGAATGAAATCGCCTCGACGGCAACCCATTTGATGGCCCGGCTTGCCGCGCTGCCCAAGACCCCGCCGAAGTCAAGTGGAGGGTTCGCTACGGCGACCCCGGCCGATCAACAGGACTAATGCCGTGCGGACCCAGCGTTTTTCCCGCAAGGTCGTCGAACCGGACATGACGCCGATGATCGACTGCGCCTTTCAATTAATCACCTTCTTCATGCTGGTGACCAACTTCGAGCAGGCGAAGTCTGATGAGCGGGTCAACCTGCCAAAGGACAAGCTGGCCAAACCTCCGGCGGTGGCGATCCGCAACGAAATCGTGGTGAACGTCGGCTTCCTCCGAGCGCCCGATGGAACCCAGGTCGATCCCCAGCCGTTCGTCTTCTGGAATGGAGAGGAGTCGACGCGGGCGCTCGACATGCAGAAGAATTTCGACCGCGAGGCCCGCCTCACGCAAGTCAAGGACGGTCCGGACAAGGTCGCCGAAACGACGATCACGATCCGCTCGGATGAGGAAGTCCCGGTCGGTCTGGTGCAGGAAATCGTCCGCCAGGCCCAAACCGCGGGCTATGTGAAGTTCGCCTTCAAGGTCCGCAGCGAAGAGGTCGAACCGCCGTAATGTGGCTTCAGCCCCCGCCTTTCCACTCTCCGGCTCACCTCCCCCTCGAACCCCTCACCCAGGCCTATTCCATGCGACGCGGTAACGGTTTCCAGAAAATCGATATCCCCATGGCGCCGATGATTGATGTCGTTTTTCAACTACTCATATTCTTCATTCTCACGCTCCGCATCACCGCCCCAGAAGGGGACTTCAATCTCCACATGCCGATCGGCAGTTCCCTGGCCTCGTCGGAGGAACTCCCGCCACTCGAGATCAAGGTCCGGCTCGTCGCCAACCCGGATGGCACGCTGCAACAACTGAGCATCGGCAACATCACTTTGGGTCATGACTTCCCCAAGAGCTTCGACAACCTCCACCAGGCGATCGCCCGTCTCGCATCGGATCATCGTCGACCGAGTGACGACATCGCCGTGGAGATCGATGCGGACTACGGGCTGCATTACAAGTATGTCTTGCGAGCGATCTCGGCATGCTCCGGTCGCTACGACCCCCAAACTGGAGGCCGGATCAAGTTTGTGGAGAATATCCGACTGACCCCGCCGGTCCGGATGGCTCAACCGTAGCTCACGTCGCTCCGCGACTGAGATTCCGCCCGCCAGACACCGTCCGGACCTCGGGACACCCCGCATGAATCGGTCATCCCTGCTGCGGAATGCGAGTCGCGGCGACTGCGTCTTGTGAAGAGCAGCTCTCGACGGCCATACGACTTCGTCTTCGTCTTCTTGCCCATCGTAGCTCGCCCCCCGATGCAACTTGCGTTGACATTCCGCAATGGTCAACGGCAATTCCGCAACGACACCAACTAGTCGTGCGTGTCGGAATCACTGTGCAGCCAATCACTGAACCTCGCCGTATTTTCTTGGCTCGCCCACGTTCTGGCGAACGTAGCGTAGCCACCTTCGCCAGAAGGTGGGCGGACAACAGTGGACGATCTCATACCCGAATCCGCTGGACACCAATTCCGAAATGCACGAGGTGAGCTTGTGTTTCCATTCTGAACGGTTTCAGCCTTGCATTCCCGGCAGCAAACGACATAACCATGGGAGTCTCATCAATCCACTCGTCGAGTTCGTTCGACACCACGGCGGCTCTCATGGCTCTCTCGCTTCTCAAGCAACTGATTTCGATCCCCAGTCAGAATCCCATGGGGCGGGATGTTTCCGGAACCGAGTATCTGGAAGGCCGACTGGCCGACTTTGTCGAGGGATTCTTTCGGGATCTCGGCGTCAGACACGAGCGCGTCGAGATCGCCCCGGGGCGGCCCAATGTGGTGGCGATTTATGAGAGTCCGGGAGCGAGCCGGACGGTGATGCTTGATGCACATCTCGACACCGTTCCCGTCGACGGAATGACGATCCCGCCCTACACGCCGACCATCGAAGGCGGAAAGATATACGGTCGCGGGTCGTGCGATATCAAAGGAGGCATGGCCGCGATGCTCACCGCCTTTGCCCGGCTGGTGAAGGAGCGCCCCGCCGGGGCTTCGAATGTCGTGATGTCGTGTGCTTGTGATGAAGAGCATACGCAGATCGGGATTGAGGCCCTCTGTGCCTCGTGGACCAAAGACCACGGGAACCCGCTTCGCCGAACGCCCGATGTGGCCATCATCGCCGAGCCGACCAACCTCCATGCGGTCGTTGCCCATCGCGGAGCGACCCGCTGGCGAATTATCACCCGCGGTCGTGCCTGCCACAGCTCGGAACCACGGAACGGAATCAACGCGATTTACCGCATGGGGCGGGTGCTGACTGAGCTACAGGAGTATGCGGAGATCGTGCGGGGGATCAACCCGCCGCATCGGCTCGTCGGCCCCGCGACGCTGAGCGTGGGGCGGATCACTGGGGGGCAGAGCGTCAACGTTGTGCCGGACTTCTGCGCGATTGAACTCGACCGACGAGTCTTGCCGGGTGAGGATCCGGTCGCTGTGATCGATCAACTGGGAAGCTGGCTCCGACCGCGGCTTGATTTTGAGATCGAGATGGAGCCGCCCTACATTGTGAGCCGAGCATTGGGTGATGAAGAGAACGGCCCGCTGGCGGAAGAACTTCTGTCAGTGGTCGAGAAGGTGGCTGGCCCGCATCAGAAGATCGGCGTCCCGTACGGCACGCACGCCTCGACGATCGCGTCGTATGGCGTTCCCTCAGTGGTGTTCGGCCCCGGTTCGATCTTACAGGCTCACACGAAGGATGAGTGGCTGGCGATTGATGAACTGGAGCTGGCGAGCGAGGCGTACTTCCGGTTTTGCTTGCGATAAACTGAAGCAGGTGGCGGAAATAGATACCCGTAGGACGGCCTTTCCAGGCCGTCCATGATCGGTGTTTAAGAAAGGCAAGGGAAGCTGGACTTCAACGCCAAGACGCGAAGGCGCGGAGTCGCCAAGGAAGAGGCCCGCATGATCCGGGGGTTGCTTCACAGGCAGGCGGGAATCTCGCGAAAATGGCTGACGAGACACTTCGCGTGAGGCATCTCCCCCCTTGGCGACTCCCCCCTTGGCGACTCTGCGCCTTGGCGTCTTTGCGTTGACCTCTTCCGAGTTGTGTAGAATGGACGGCCTGGAAAGGCCGTCCTACAGAGATTTTCGCCCGCCTGCCTCGGACATCCACGGAATTCGATAACGACGCGTGGCCCCATCTCCGCTACAGTCCCGGCTCCGTCTTCCTTCGCCCGGCGCCATGTCTCTTCCCACCGAAAGCTATGCCTCTGAGTCCGCAGCGATCTATAACCGATCGTTTTTGTGGGCCTATCTTGCCAATATGTCATTGGTCGCGGGGAACACGCTCGCCTTTCGATTTGCCGAGTTCGTGAACTTTCTCGACGGGAGTGAAGCTGTCGCCGGGCGGATCGTGGCGTACGGACTGATCGGGGCCTTGATCTCCAGGATTTGGCTGGGCCAGGCGATCGACCGGTTCGGTGTTCGCCGCATCTGGTTGATCGGGACAGTCCTGTTTCTGGCGGGGTCGGCGACGATGCTGGCCACGACACGACTCGGGGTGGGCCTCTTCGCAGCCCGTGTGGCCTATGAAATCGGCACGGCGTGCATGTTCGTCTGTTCGAACATACACATTCAAATGAGAGTCCCCGAGCATCGCCGGACCGAGGCCATTGGCTCGCTCGGCTCCAGCGGGTTCGTCGGGATGATCGTCGGAGCCCAGCTGGGCAACTGGGTCTTTAGTGGGCCCGCAACGGCGATTCTCTTTGCCCAACTGTTCGGCACGATGATTGGGTTCGGGGTGCTCTATCTGCTCTTTGTACAGATCCTGACGCAGGCCGATGTTCATGTTCGCCCCGAGGTCACGCCGCCCGTGCATGTCCTCCTGCGTCGCTACTGGCCTGGTCCGGTGGTGCTGGTCGCTTTGATGATGGGGCTCGGATTTGCGGTCACGATGGTGTACATGACGCGGCTGGCCACCACGCGGGGCGGGGTCGATTCGCAGGGGTTCGGGGTCTTCTTTACGGGGTACGCCCTTTCGGCGTTTTCGTTCCGGCTCTCGACGCGCACACTGAGCCGCCGACTCGGGCGAAGGACGATGATTCTGTGTGGGCTGATGGGACATGCGGTGGGGCATCTGCTGCTGATCTTCGCCCATCAATCATGGCAGTTTGCCTTGCCCGCGATCTGTGTCGGCTTCGGGCATGCGCTGCTCTTCCCTTGTGTCGTGTCCCTCGGTTCGGAACCGTTTCCGCCGCAATATCGAGGAACGGGCACAACGATGATTCTCGCCTTTATCGACTTGGGGCGGGGGATCATGTCGCCCGTCCTCGGATGGATTATCGTTCGCTTCGAGGCCGCTGGGTTTGAGGCCATGCTCATCACCACCACTGCGATCTTGACGCTTTCGGTGCCGCTCTACGCGTTCCTCAGCCTGGGGCATCGCGATGTCGACCTGAGTTATGGTGAGCAATAGACCGAATGAAGCCGGGTTCGTCGCTGACTGCGGAGAGGCTGTCGGTTGAGTAGGTGTCCCCGTCGTGCCCATACCGAAATATCTCCCCTCCCGATTGGACAAGTCCAGACCAACTTGAAAGACTGACAGCCTCGGAGCGAAAGGCGACAATGGTTCCCTCCGTCGATCAACCATCTACCCCTCCGATCCCTCATGCGACTCCACACCACTCTCGCCGCACTCCTCTGCCTGACCTCTCCGCTCTGTGCCGATTGGCGACAGTTCCGGGGCAACGATGCCAACGGCGTTGCCGAGGGACCAGCCGCTCCGACCACGTTCAGCGATACCGAGAACATCGCCTGGAAGATCGACCTCCCCGGTCGCGGTCTCTCCAGCCCGATCGTTGTCGGGGACAAAGTGTTTTTGTCAGCATGCAGCGGGCCCCGGCAGGACCGGCTGCATGTGATCTGCTTCAGTGCGAAGGACGGCAGCGAACTCTGGCACCGGCAGTTCTGGGCCACCGGGCGGACCTCCAGTCACCCCAAGACCTGCGTCGCCGCCCCCACGCCCTGCTCAGATGGCAAACGGGTCTTCGCCGTTTATTCGAGCAACGATGCGGTATGCCTCGATCTGGAGGGGAACTTGCAGTGGTATCGCGCCCTGGCTCTCGACTCACCCAACGCCAGTAATAGTCTCGGCATGTCCTCTTCGCCGGTCGTCGTCGACGACACGCTGTGCGTGATGGTCGAGTGCGATGCCGAGTCGTTCACGACTGGGCTCGATGTCGAGAACGGCACCTCGCGGTGGAAGCTGGACCGCCCGCGGAAGGCCAACTGGACTTCACCGGGAATCATGCGCGGCCAAGCGGGAGCCAAGGATCATGTCTTGGTGCAGTCCTCAGCCGGAGTGGTGGCCGTCGAGCCGAAGTCCGGGAAGATCGCGTGGAACTACGGCGACGGAGCCTCGACGATCCCGTCGCTGGTCGTCTGGCAGGAGGTCGCCTACGTTCCCTCGCACGGCATCACCGCCCTCCGCCCCAGCCCCACGGGGAGCGAAGTCCCCGAGATGCTGTGGCGTGCCGAAGGGGTCAATCCCGGCACCGGGAGCCCACTGGTTTATAAGGATGCGCTCTACGTCATCGCCAACGGCGGAGTGCTGAACCGCGTCAACCCGAAGGACGGCACGAAGGTCTGGCAAACCCGCCTGAAGGGGAGCTTCAGTGGGAGTGCGGTGGCTGTGGGCGACCACCTGTACTGCTTCAGCGAAGATGGTCTGGGCCATGTCGTCGCCCTCAAGGACGATGCGGGCGAAGTGGTCCACACGCACAGCCTTGGCGAGACGATCCTCTGTACGCCCGCTGTCAGCGACGGAGCGATCTACGTCCGCAGCGATGGGCACCTGTGGAAGATCGCCGCGAAGTAGCGCCACCGGCAGTCGCTTGGGACCGCCCGTGTTTTCGGG
>JAYSVZ010000098.1:0-2593 GCA_043718305.1 Planctomycetota bacterium
CGGAGTCTCCACGGCCAGACGTTCCTGGACCAGTTGTCTCGCTCGATAGAGGTCGGCATCCTCATGCAGCAGCAACTTGATCGACGACAGCCCGAGTACCGACTTCGAGCGAATCGTGTCGAGCCCCGGCGTCCCGATCAGTGCGTTCTCCAGCGGAAAGCTGACGAGGTTCTCGACCTCGACCGCCGACAGACCGGGGGCCTCCGTTTGAATCTCGACATACGGCGGCGCGAACTCTGGAAAAACATCCAATGAAAGTTGCGGGATCAGCCGGATGCCGACAACGATTAGCAGCACCGACAAGGCCACCACAGCGACGCGGAGTCTCAATGCAGCTTCGACTAACCAACCCATGCGATCTCACTCTCTGCCTGGCTTGTTCGAACCTATAAGGAAGAAGCCACTTTCAAGTAGCAGTCTGCGATGCTCGACTCGGTCGGGTTGGTTGATTCTCAGGACACAAATCGTCGTCCGTCCAATGGGGGTCAAACCGATCAATTCTGGGCCGCTCCAAACGAAATGGTCTAACCAGGAGTCTTGCCTCGGGTTGAACAGTGGAAACAAGCGATCGGAATCGGGTTCATAGCCCGCCACGTTAGGCCCCTTAAAGGAATTGCACGGCAGGCAACTCCAGGCCAGGTTTTCGACACTGCTGGGACCGGCATGTTTTTGAGCGCGAATATGATCCAATTGAAAAGGGCGAACGTCAAGATCCTCCAGCATCTGACAGTATTCACACTGCCGGATCGCCCGATCCCGAACCAATTGTCTTCGAGATTTGGCCATCGGTCACTGGCGGTTCTGACTTGACACCTGGAGTGACAAACGTGCCTTGGCTTGCACCAGATTGATCAAGCTTCCGACTCGGAGATATCGCTCCAGCGTTTCCCTCTCCGAGGTGGTGATCGTCCCGCACTGGTTACGTTGAGCGAGTTGAGTGATCCGTTTCGCTGTCCGGCTGGGGAACTTCCATCGCAACACTGAATGTGCCACCTCGGGAGACAGATCGCCATGATCAACGGCCAGAATCTCGGACAGGATCTCCGACTCCGAGATGTCGATGGTGTCTGGCATGGGGAACGCTCTTTCATCAAGATGATGCCCGCACGAGGGCTCATGTTATTCTACTCGCTTCTGGACCGCGAGCAATACATGGTCACGTCTACTTCGCAAATCCAAACTCAGTCCCCGCGATCTCGGCCACGCCTGCCGTGACGACCTTCAAGCCGGGCTGCAGGCCCCGAGTGACGGCTGCCCACTCGCCATCAATCCATCCAATCTCCACGCGGCGACGCACGAAGTGCCGGTCACTCGTCTGCTCATAGACCCACTGTCCGCCGTAGATGTCGTGATAGACCGCGGACCATGGGATGGCGACTTGCTGAGCCTCTCCCTTTAAGGTCAGATGCGCCGAAATCTTCTGCCCCGGCTGGTATTTGCGATCCGGATTCGGCAATTCGAAATAGAGGTCCACCGCAGCTGCGAGTGGAACAGCCGTCGGTGGCAGTTCAGCGGGCTTCACCATGAGGTCAGTCTCGGACTGCCGCCCACTCAACAGTGTCAAGCGGGCCGACTGGGCCGGGTCGAGTTCATCGAGTTCTCCCACATAGACGGGCACCTTGACCCAGAGCATGTCGTCCTGCATGACCTCAAACAGCGGAGCCCCCGCTGCGACCATCTCGCCGGGACGAACCAGAGTCGTCCGGATGAATCCCGTCAACGGGGACGGAATGGGGATCGACTCCAGCGTTCCGGCGGCTTCGTCAAACGTGACGCTGTCAATCTGTTGTTTGCGAGTCTTGGCGGCCACGTACGCTTTTTCAGTCAGCTGCAACTGAGCCTTGGCTTCATCCACAATTCGCGCCGAACCGGCCATGTCCTTGAGGAGTTTCTCGGCCCGCGCCAAGGCCACCTGAGCCGCTTCCATTTGGACAGAGGCTTGCTGGACCTGCCCCTCGGCGTCGATCTGGGATTGAGCCAACGCACTCTTCGCTTCCGCCAGGCGAATTCTCTCCGCAGGCGTCAGCACCGACCGCTCTGGCGACAACAGCGGCAGCAGTTTCAGCAGTGGGGCACCTTCTTGAATCCGCTGCCCCACCTGAAACAACCCCGGCCCATCCGCTGACTTGAGCGTCCCCGCGAGCGGAGCCGAAACGATCACCGTCGCCCCCGTAGGCAATACCACATCCGCCCCATAGGGCCGCGTCCGAACCATCGAACGCGTCTCAGCGACAGCTGTCTGCAACCCCAATCGCTTCACCGCCTCATCGGACAGTTCAATCGTATTGAGCCCGGACTCGGCCACCGGATGAGTCGTCTTCGCCGGACTCTCCGCCGCCTTGGTCGCCGCTGGCTGCGATCGCTGGCACCCGGCCAACGTCATGGCCACCGCCAACCAGACCAATATCGGAACACGAAGGCCCCCATTCACCCTGGCTGAGTTCGAGATTCTCCACATCAAGCCATTCTCCCCAAGCGACCATTCCGCACAGCGCCATTGTGAGATGCACCGAAACAGAAAGCGATAGGAGACCTGGAAAACGACCGCCTCTTCGATTGCCAGCGGGAACGAGTGAGGCAGGCGGGCGAAAAG
>JAYSVZ010000099.1:0-2589 GCA_043718305.1 Planctomycetota bacterium
CTAGGCGAGGTTAAGGGGGACGCCGGGACCGTTTACACGAAGCAACCCGACGGCTCATCACTCGCCATGGGGACCGCCCCGCCGACCGAGACACTGACCCTCATTACGAAGACGAAACGTCAGGCCATCCGCAGCCTCCGCATCGAAGCATTGGCCCACGACTCGCTCCCCGCCAAGGGACCGGGACGAGCGGGGAACGGGAATTTTGTGCTTGGCAATGTGAAGGTTGCCCTCACCGACACGACGGGAACGCGCGACCTGAAACTCGCGAACCCACGGGCCACCCATCAGCAGAACACCGACAGCCTCTCCATCGCAGCCTCGATCGACGCCGAACCGACCAGCGGCTGGGCTGTTGATGCGGGCGGGATTGGGAAGGACCAGGCAGCGGTGTTCGACTTCGCCGAACCGATCGGGGCCGGAGATGAGGTCACACTGACGATCACCTTGGCGTTTCAGAATGGGAACCCGCAGCACCTGCTCGGGCGATTTCGGCTGTCGATCACGGATCGCGAAGGGCTGGCTCCGTCAGTCGGCGGCAATGGTCCCGATGCTCGCGTACGAGAAGCCCTCGCGGCCTCGAAGGCGGGAGCCGAGCCGACCAGCGAGGCTTTCCTGATCGCCCGTGAGTGGTACAAGCTGAACGCTTCGACTGAGTTTCAAGCCCACAAGACGGCTCTCGACAAGCACGTTGCGACTGGCCCCGGCGCTCAATTGACGAAGGTCATGGTCACCAGCGAGGGGTTCCCGCATATGACGCACCATGCGGATGGGCGCGGCTTCCCGCATTTTTACCCGGAGATGTTCCTGCTCAAGCGAGGTGACATCCATCAGAAGGTCGAACCGGTCGAACCGGGTTACCTCCGCGTGTTGATGTCGGCGACCTCAGCTCCCGAGAAATGGAAGGTCGCCCCGCCGAAGGACTGGACCCGCACCCGGTATAGCCGGACCTCGCTGGCCAACTGGATCACCGATCCCGCTGAAGGGGCAGGCCAGCTCGCCGCGCGGGTCATTGTGAACCGCCTGTGGCAACATCATTTTGGGCGGGGACTCGTGGCCACGCCGAACGACTTCGGATTCCAGGGTGAACGTCCCTCGAATCCAGCACTGCTCGATGCCCTGGCCAGAGACTTGATCGATGGCGGTTGGAAGACAAAGCGGCTGCACAAGCAGATCATGCTCAGCGCGACTTATCGCCAGTCGACTGAGTTCGAAGAGGCGCGGGCCACGATTGACCGCGAGAATGTTTTGCTATGGCGGATGACCCCCAAACGCCTCGAAGGCGAACCGATCCGCGACAGCTTGCTGGCTGTGTCCGGTCAGCTTGATCCGACGATGTTCGGGGCGGGCACTCTCGATCAGAACATGAACCGCCGCAGCATCTACTTCTTCATCAAGCGGAGCCAACTGGTGCCCGTCATGATGCTCTTTGACTGGCCCGAACACTTGGTGAGCATCGGGCAACGATCCAGTACAACGGTCGCTCCCCAGGCATTGATGTTCCTCAACAGCGAGCAAGGCCGCCGGTACGCCAGCGCCCTGGCCGGTCGCCTGACGGGAGAGACGGTTCCCGCGAAGATCACTCAAGCCTACCGACACTGCTACGGTCGGGCTCCTCGCAAGAGCGAACTCACGATCGCCACCGCGTTCCTGGACCAGCAGACCGAGAAGTACAAAGCGGCTTCGCACGCCAACCCCAGTGGTGACGCGATGACCGACCTGTGCCAGGCCGTCCTGGCATCGAGTGAGTTCGTGTATCGACCGTGAGCCACGCTGCGCTCCGGCATGCCAGTAGACGGGGGGGAGTTGCTTTTGATTGTGAGGATCGAGGCTTGGCGGGGATGAGGTACTTCCCAACTCATCCCCCTCAATCAACGGGCTGCCGTAACCCGCGACGACACCCACTTTGAACGGAACTACTCTACTTCAAGACCATGATCTCGACCTTGCGAAAGTCGATGGGGTGGCTCTCCGACTGGAGCGAGATCGTGCCCTTTTCGAGCTTCAGGCCGCCGTTGGTCTTCGCCAATTCCTTGGCGATCGCCTCGCGATCATCGAGTTGTGGTTCGGTGTATTCCAGAACGACTTCGCCGTTGACCTTGTGCCGCATGATCCCGTGGCCGTTGACTTCCGTTTCGCAGTTCACCCACTGGTCGCCGTGGAAGGTCGGGGACTTGGAGTTGGTACAGTGCGGCAGGAAGAGCTTTCCGTCCTTGACCACGTTCGTGTACGGCGTGCATAGGTTCATTGTCGTGCGGGGATTGGTCCCATTCCCACCGAGGATTTGCACTTCGATCGAGGCTGGGAAGTCTTGGTCCTTGCTCATCGACTCGGGGGTCTGGCCATGCAACATCATCCCGCTGTTCCGGGTCGCCCAACCCGGCCCGCCCTTGCATTGCTCGCCGACAAACCGGTACTCCACGCGCAGAATGTAATGTGAGAATTCCTGCTCATGGAACAGGTGCCCAAAGGTCTCCTTGAACTCTTCGTACCCGTCGTACCGAACCTTGAGCAGCCCCTCTTCGACGCGAAACGTGTTCGCGTAGTTGTCGCCGAGTTCGTGGTATCGAATCTTCGGCTTCCATCCGG
>JAYSVZ010000100.1:0-7584 GCA_043718305.1 Planctomycetota bacterium
CCCAGGGTCTGCCGCTGCGCAGCCGACCCGGGGCTACGAGACGAGACCCCGTCGGGGTCAAAGACCGAAACGTTTTCGAATTCACCGACGTTTGTGATGCACACACTTGTTCGCGGTGAACCCAGTCCTTGACTTGCATACGTCCGTAAGCCGGGACATAATACGCTTACTCGCGTAAGCGATTCATCCCTCTCAATATCTGGAGGCTTCCATGCGTGCGCTCTTCCCCACGATCTCTCGTCGCTTCGGCCTGCCAACGGCTGTGTTGTGTCTGTTGGCGTTGTTCGGACTTTCGGTCATGGCCGAGGAGTCTCGTCAGTGGAGTGATGCGACTGGGAAATTCAAGATCGAGGGCAGCTTCCAAGGAATGGCTGGGACGAAGGTCAAACTGAAGCAGAAGAGCGGCAAGACGATTGAGATCGAGCTGGCCAAGCTGAGCAAGTCGGACCAGGACTACGTGGCAGCGGCCGACGCCAATCCCTTTAAGGACGCTGCGGAAGGGGACAACCCCTTTGAAGCTTCTGGCGATGACCCGGCCATGGAAAAGGAGGTCTCGCCCAAGAACACTGGCGGCGGCGGAGAACGCACCGTGCAAGTCGATTGGGACCAGGCCGATGTGATTCTGGTTGATGCCGACAGTGAGTGGAACGCCGAGGTCGCTCCGCACCCTGGGCTCGACGGCAAAACGAAACCGATTGCTCTGCCGCAGAAGGCTGATTTCTTTGAGGGGCTTAAAGGGATTGCCGTCAGCACTGTGGCCAAACGAGCTGTGGTCGGCTACGTCCTGGGAGGTTCCAATCAGAACGGCGGCGTCCGTCTTGTGATGTGCGATCTGAAAACCGGAAAGACAGCCGGCGTTGCGACCGGTCCCGGCAAGATGGTGCCGATCGCGCTGCATGATGATGGCAAGCAGATCGTGATGCGCCGAGATGATTTTGGATTCGGAAACATTGACCGCCTTGAAGTCTGGACGATGCAGGGCAAGACCGTCCGCAAATCGCTGACATGGACTCCTTACGACAATGCCCAGAACGGGGACCGCGATGTGATGTGGGCCGAGTTCATTGATGCCGACCATCTGGCCACATCGAGCCGCGGCGGGCGGATTGCGATCTGGGAATTCGCGACCGCGAAGCCGATCTGCGTCATTGAGACCGTGGTCGGAGCGGTCCCCTGCATGAGCGGGGATCGCAAATGGATCGCCTTCAACAATGGGGAGCGGTTCGGACTCTTTTCGGTGGCCGATCGTAAAATCGTGGCTGTCGAGGCCACCCCGGCGAAACTCCAATGGCCTTACATGGCCTTCAGCCCCTCCGGGAAACGACTGGCTTGCATTGCCTTCGACCGCATTCTGGTATGGGAGACTGCCACCGGAAAACTGCTACAGGATTTCCAAACGCCGGGGCTGCACATTCATGGAGCGATCGGGTTTCCCGATGACAACTTCCTCCTGGGGAACAATAAGTACCTCATCGATTTAGAGAACCGACTCAAGCTCTGGGAATACTCAGGTGCGGAGCAATTGGTCACGGTGGGTTCGCAAGCGCTCGCGGGCCTCGGGGCGCATAACGCACCGGGAGCGTTGCTGACACTTGATCTGCCGCATGCCGGGGCTCGTGACCTGCTCAAGAAGGCCCTGACCGATCCGGACCTGTTCGTGTTCAAGGCCGGAACAACGGTCAAGCTCGATGTCTCGGGAGTCCCTGTCGCCGACCAGGAGTACGTCACGGAAGCCCTCACGAAGAAGCTGGGCGAGATGGACTGCAAAGTCGCCCCCGAGGGAACGATCTCGGTCGTCGCCAAGGTTGAAGGACCGAAAGAGCGCGAGGTTTCCTACTTCAGTTCGGGCGATTACAAGGTGCAGGAGTACATCACATCCCTCTCGCTGGTCTACCAGGGGCAACCGGCGTGGTTCACCAACAGTTCCAATGTCCCCGGCATGCTCTGGCTGAAGAAGGGCGAGAACATCGAAGGCGTACTCCGCAAAGCGAGCGAGAAGCCCAGCATGGGGCTTTACGACTCCGTCATCCTTCCGAGGTTCCTGCAAAAGCCTGCGGCGGGCCAGGGAGCGATCGGGAGACAAACACTGGGTGCATCCACGTTGACGACAAGCGGACTGAAATAGGAATCGGCACCGGGGCGGCACACAGTTCAAGCCAAGACGTTATGGAGTCCTCGCACACGGGGCTGCTTGCGCGAGTTTCCACCGTGAGTCGTACAAAAGGTTCAGGGGGTTCAGAACCCGAACGACTCTCTCAACACCGTGTGGTTCACTTTCCCGAAGACATGCACCCGGCCCGTGTCGACGTTGTGGATCACGATCTCGGCCGGGCTGAACAGGTGCGGGTCGATTTTATAAAAGTCCTTGCCCGCAGCTTCGAACACTTTGAGGAATGGTTGCCCGTAAGCAGACGAAGACGACGATGGCACCTTCGGTCCGAGTGTCAGCAGGTCATCATCTTCGCCGTTGACCCATAACGTCACCCGCCCGCCGTAGAGGATCGCATCGTTCGTTCGCCCGATCCCGGTCAGGTCATCCCCCGCCACCGGAGGAATTGGAGCCAAACCACACGCACTCTCGACGCGCGTCACATCGAACCCCAGCGAGTGCAGCTTGTGCAGGGCTGTCTCGACGCTGCGGGCGATGACCTGCATGTTCCCGGCCATGCTGGCCGTGGGGGCGACGAGAAGGGCCACCTGGACCGGGTCGACTTTGCAACGCTTGGCGATCTCTTCGATGACGGCATCGGTCGGGAGCTTACCGGATTCGAGGATGCCGACGACGGCGTGGGCCTCCTCGGAATACTCCATCTCGCGGAACAACTCTTCATGTCCGTACGCCGCCCGCATCGGTCCGGACCCCATGGCGAAATATTTGCCGACCGAGACCTTCCATCCAGCGTATTGGCTCAGCAGGCACGCCTCGATCGGGTCATCGGTCTGGACAAAGAGTTGCGGCCAGCCGACGCCAGCGACCTCGCCGGGTTGGATCGAGACCTGGCCCAGGTTCGCCATGCAGACTTCGGCCAGGGCCAACCCCGCTCCGAGCGAGCCGACGGCCTCGACGCCAAAGTCGAGCACGCACGCCCCCGACTTCGTCTCGACTGGCTCGATTCGCAGTTCATCGGTTTCGTTAATGAGTTGGCTGACGAGATCCCAGGCCAGTTCGTTGAGCATGGCCGGTTCAGAGTCGTTCATCGGGCTCGTCCAGGGACAGTGGGGGGCAATGACTTCTCATGCTACGGGGTTCGAGGGGTGTTGTCAGGCGATGCGGCCAGCCCCGCCCGCTCCACGACTTCGAAGAATCCTGTGCGGGGCGGGCGAGGGACGCCGTGACTTCGGCCTGCTACGATGTTCCCACGGCAGTCTGTCGCAGCTCAGTCGAGCCTATCAGCACCGTCTCGATGCCTGAATGCTTTTGCACGCGGAGTTTTTTCGATGAGTCTTTTTCCCGTTGATCCGTCCCCGCGATTCCGGTCATGGGGCGTTTGGGGCCTGATGGGGTTGGTGTTTTCCGGATGCGGTGGGGTTCAAGCACCGGCGATCATGAGTACCGATCCGCTTCAAACGCGGACCCTCCTGATGAGCGAGGTCGACGCATTGTACGATGGCTCCAGCGGCAGTGAGTTTCTCATGCCGTTTCAGAACCAGTCGAGCGAGCCACAAACGTTGAAGGTCAAATCGATTGGTTGCAGTTGTTTTTCCGTGATGCTCGGTGACCAGAAGCTCAAACCGGGTGATCCGATTGAACTGGCACCGGCCCAGGAAGTGGTGTTGAAGCTGCTTTCGAAGCGGCCCATCATCCCCAAGACTTCCGATTATCAATACACGCTGGAATACGTGGTCGCTGACCAAAAGGAGCCCATTCCACTCGATTGTCGAGGGACAGTTCGCTCGGTGGCGGACGTAACGATCGCCCCCGAGTTGCTGACGACCTCGTTCGGTCGCCAAGCCGAGCCGCAAACGATTCCCTTTGAGATCACCCGCACATCGCGGGCCAAGCAGGCTTTGCAGACCGCCCCCACGATCACCGGATGGCCACCCAACGCGGAGGCCACGCTGCCCGTCGCGAAAGGCCCGGCCACCGAGCAGAATGGATTCTGGAGCCAGACGTGGACCGCTTCTGTGCGGGTCTCCCCTCCAAAGGAGTCACACGTCACCGATCAGGCCACCGCGCTGACGGTCGCCTGTGCCGATATCCCGCCCACGAAGTCTCGGCTGCTGATCCGCCAGAACTACGGGATCAGTGTCCCGGCGCTGGTCCACTTGAGCCGGGTCACGTCCGGCGTCCCCGCATCTCGCCGCATCCAAGTCACCTCCCGGGATCAGCAACCGTTCCGGATTCTGGAATGCCAAGGGGGATCAACCGTCTCCGCCAAGATCGAAAACCCCGAAGCCGCCAGCAGACACTGGATCGATCTCACGGCGACACCGACCGAAGCGGGGGATTGGGATCAACTCGTCACCTTGCGAACCGATCACGCCGATGCGCCCGCCTTGGAATTTCATGTCAAAGCCGTCGTCGTCAGTCAGACCCCGTGAGCAAACTCCTCTTCTCGCTGCTCCGGCGACTCGACACAATTCCTTCACTGCGGGGGTCTACACCAGGAAACAGAACATGACGGTGCCGACGGACTTGGCGAATCGACTCGGCTCAACCGGGCAAGAGCATCTGCTTCGGTGGTGGGGGGAACTCTCCCCTTCGCAGCAAGCGGCGCTCACTGTCGAACTGGATTCGATCGATCTGCCCCTCGTCGGGCGGCTCTCTCAAAGTCGACAGGCCACTGACGGGGCGTCCAGTGATCATCGTGCGGCCCGCGCCACGCCACCCACCCAGCTTGTCCGGCAACCCGTCAATGCCGCTGACCGCGAGCTTTGGCAACAGGCCACGCGGCGGGGCGAAGAGCTGCTTGCAGCGGGTCAGGTCGGGGCGATTCTCGTGGCCGGGGGGCAGGGAACTCGCCTGGGCTTCGATCAGCCGAAGGGGATGTTCCCGATTGGACCCGTGTCGGACCGGTCGCTGTTCCAAATCTTTTGTGAGCAGCTTCTCGCCCGCGGTCGCCGAGCGGGAAAGGCGATACCGTACTTCATCATGACGAGCGATGCGACACATGATGAGACCGTGAGCTTCTTTGAAGACCACCAATTGTTCGGGATGCATCGCAGCGATGTCTACTTCTTTCGACAAGGGAAGCTTCCGGCCGTCGATGCGATCGATGGGCGAATCCTCATGGAGCGGAAGGACGCGATCGCCTTGAGTCCGGATGGACATGGCGGATTGCTCAACGCTTTGCGTAAGCAGGGGCTACTCGCGGAAATGCGGGAGCGGGGGTTGGAGACGCTCTATTACCACCAGGTCGATAACCCGACCGCGATCGTCTGTGACCCGGCGTTCCTGGGACTTCATGATCGAATGGGGTCGGAGATGAGTTCCAAGGTGGTCGCCAAGGTCTCCTCCGAAGAAAAGATGGGCGTGCTGGTCGCCATTGATGGCCAAACGCAGATCATCGAATACAGCGACATGCCCGCCGACCGGACCCGCGAGACCGAGTCCGATGGCCGCCTGCGCTTTTGGGCGGGCAACACCGCCATGCACATCATCAACCGCAGCTTCCTTCAGGGGATCGTCGATCGGGGGCAAGACCTCCCGTACCACCGGGCTAACAAGCCGGTCCCCTACATCAATGAACAAGGACAAGCGATCACCCCCGGACCGGCTGACAAGAACGCCTTCAAGTTCGAACAGTTCATCTTCGATGTCTTACCGCTCGCCAGCACTGCGCTCGTCGTCGAAGCCGACCGCGCGGTGGAGTTCAACCCGGTCAAGAACCAAAGCGGAGCGGACTCTCCTGCGACCTCGCGAGCCGCTCTACTGCAAGCGGCTCGCGGAATGCTGAAAGAGGCCGGAGCCGACATCGCCGACACGGCCCGCGCTGAGATTAGCCCGCTCTACGCCTTGGATGCCGCTGAACTCCGCCAGAAGCTGCCTCGCCCCCCACGGATCGAGGCGGATCTGATCTTGAGACGGCCGTAGCGGAATTCGTAAGGCGAGCGGCCAGAAGAAGCTTACCGGTAGGACGGCCTTTCCAGGCCGTCCCGAGCGAACGCGTCACTCACGAATGGCCGGGCGGGGTCGATCGTGAAGTCGGCCTTCGCTCCGAGACGGGCAGGAATGCCCGTCCTACGGGGATCGTATTTCTGGCCTCACGCCTAATAATTCTGATGTCCAAGCCTCACACCAACGGGGCATGCTCGTATCGCCGCCGCTTCTGGATCACTCGTCCCAGGCTTTGAACGACCCGGTCCGCAGCCCGCGCGATGGATGCGGGACCGCTCGCTTGGACCTCGCGGATGATGATCTGGTGCCCGTCCGTCATCTGGACCAGCACGCGACACTCTTGGTCAACACCCTGGCGCGGACCGTTCAGGTCGCGAAGCGTCACACGGACGGAATCGATCTGATGCTCGAACCGGGACAGAGCGAACTGCATCCGCCGGTCGACCAGCCCCCGCAACTCATCGGTCAGGGCCACCTGCACGCTACGAATCGTCAACCTCATGATTGAACCCCGATTTATGGGCCATGTGGTGCAATGTCCGGGACGACCCCCGTTGGGCAACTCCGAATCGTTGCTCCCACACAGGATTATACGTACAGCTTGATCGGAGAGATCAACAAAAATCGGGGACTTCTGCTCCGTTTTAGCGTTATTCTTTGAGCGGGTTGGAATGACGTATTCGACTGATTGAGATGTGAGCCGCATGGCGCTAGTTCGCCACTACGGAACTGAAGCATCACCAGACGCGATCATCGCCCCGTTTCCCTCTTCCGCCCCGAAGGGGCACCCACAAACCAGCCTGGGGCAGAGCGACCAGCGGGAGCGCCGCCCCAGGTTGCTGGGTTCAAACGCTCTTAGCCCTGAAAGGGCGAAACAGATCTGGGCCGCCCGATGTGCCGCCCTTTCAGGGCTTGCCGAGCATCACGAACTCGACTCCCAGGGCGTTGCCCTGGGCTGGTCTGTTGGTGCCCCTTCGGGGCGGAAGAACGCGGCACTCACGCGACACGTGGGCAAAGCGACTCGGACTTTGGCTTTGGTGATGGGCGACCTCCGCTGTGGCGGAGGCTCATCAATGTGTCATTCCAGCCCGCTTTAAGAATAGTCAAACTGAAGCGCAACCGGCGCTCGCTCGATAGACCCGCTTCTCGCGTCCAGCCGATTGGAATCCGCATGCAATTCACCTCGAATTGGCTCGCTCCCCACCTTCCCGTTTGGGAGCGCTGGCTCAAGCCACTGGCCGGGCAACCCCTGCGAGCCTTAGAGATCGGCAGCCACGAGGGGCGAAGTGCTGTCTGGCTGTTGGAGCACTTACTAGCGCATGCGGAGTCGTCGCTGACGTGCGTCGACCTCTGGTGTGATCCGAAGGTCCAACAACGCTTTCGGGCCAACATCGCCGAGACCGGACGGGCGAAACAGGTCGTCGAGCGAGCTGCCCTTTCCGAGGAGGTGCTGCGCCAGCTCGACGGGCCGTTCGATCTGATCTACATCGACGGGAGTCACGAAGCCCGCGATGTGCTGACCGACA